>CAZIHJ010000069.1:0-13949 GCA_964538485.1 uncultured Chitinophagales bacterium
ACTTGTTTCTGCCACCGTTTTCTTCTCTGCGTCTCAGCGCCTCTGCGGTGAAAGTCAAAGAGTAGCTAACTACTCTTTCATCCCTTTGGTCGATTGAATGTCGAAGCTGCCATCGATACACTATGAACAATTCACCGCGGAGCCGCAGAGAGAAAGAATATCGTCCCCCCGATACTTCTTGCGTCTCGGCGTCTCTGCAGTGAATGTTTTTTCCGGAGCCCGCATTCGTTCCACAATGATATCACGAAACACAACAACACACGAGGAGGATTCAATGAGACATCTGAACATGGCCATGCTGGCAGGAAGTGTTCTGTTCGGCGCAACGATTTCAGGTTGCGGTAGCACACCGGCCGTAAACAATGAGGCGTCTACGTCGGCGATCCGGGCTGCGGAGGAGGTCGGCGCAGCGGGCGTTCCGAGCGCTTCTCTCTATTTGCAACTTGCAAAGGAGGAGCTGGTGAAAGCCAAGGCGCTTGCCGCAAGTGGCGACAAGGAAGAATCCGAGTCCATGCTGTTGCGGGCCCAGGCCGATGGCGAGCTGGCAGTCGCGCTCTCACGCGGGGATGCCGACAAGAAAGAAGCCACGGACGCAATAGAACGGGTACGACAGCTCAGACAGGATAACCAATTACCGCCGAAAGGAAATAACCAATGAAACTCATCACCGTTATTACAATAGTATGCGCCGGGTTGCTTGCCGGCTGCGCCGCGAGCGCGCCGCCGACGGAACTCGTCAATGCACGACTGGCGTACCAGCGCGCAAGCGCAGGACAAGCGGCCCAATTAGTGCCGGCCGAACTTCATAAGGCACAAGAAGCGCTGGCCGCCGCCGAGGCATCCTTCAAGGACGATCCGAAATCGTTCCGTACCCGGGACCTCGCGTATGTTGCCGATCGCAAAGCCAAAATGGCCGAAGCCCTCGCTACCACTTCCGCCGGAAATGCAGTGACTGCCAAAGCGAACAAGGATTTCCAGTCTGCCCAGACTGAGATCGTGAAGAATACGAAAGAGGACCTGGCTGCTTCTGAGCGCACTGTGGCCTTGGAGAAACAAGCGCGACTCGACGCAGAGAAGAAGGCGGCTGATGCACAGGCCGATCTTGCCAAACTTGCGGCAGTCAAAGAAGAGGCCCGTGGTCTTGTGATCACACTTTCGGGAAGTGTCCTCTTTGCTTCGAATAAATCCGAACTCCTGCCGGCGGCGCAGAATCGGCTGAACCAGGTGGCCGAGGCACTCATGGCAACAAAAGAGCGAAGACTCACCGTTGAGGGTCATACCGACTCGCAGGGCTCTGCCAGTTACAACCAGACGTTGTCCCAGCAACGCGCGGAATCGGTCCGTTCCTATATCATTTCGCGGGGTTATCCGGCTGACCTTATCCAGGCACAGGGAATCGGCAAGGATAGGCCGGTTGCAGACAATACCAGCGCCGAAGGGCGGGCAAACAACCGACGGGTCGAGATCATCATAGACCGCGGACTATCAAGCCTCAGTAAATAGTTGAGTGTTAAAAGAGACCCGGAGATGATCCGGGTCTTTCGTTTTACAGCATCCCTTCCTGCCCGGATTCCTTTTCCCCGTCAATGACCTGATTCGTTTTCCGGCAGGATTAACTACTGTTTCATCCCTTCGGTCGATTTTCTCCGATACCAATCATTGGTATACTTCTTCACAGAGTGAATTGGTACAGCCCTCACCCTGAGTACCGCATTAGACGGAAGGAAGGCACACAATGAGTTGGGATAAACTTGAAGGACAATGGAAACAACGGCGCGGCAAGGCGACGCACCATTGGGGCAAACTGATGAACGACGAGTTGGCTGCGATTTCAGGAAAGTATGAGGAAGTTGTCGGGCGGCTTCAGGAGAAGTATGGAATGGCCAAGGAGAAAGCCAAACAACAGGTTGATGCATACAAGAAAACCGTAGAGCAATTGAAAAAATCCAATAGCATGTTAACGGAAATCCAGAAAAAGTTGAGCAAGACAATGAAAGCGTCCGCGAAACCCGCCGCGAAAAGCACTCCAGCCGGAAAACGGAAACGCACCAAAGCCCGGGGGTGATCATTCAATATGGGTATGGCAGAATCAAGACAATTTCTCGTGCCGTGAAGAGCATTGCAAAACATGGAAACTCAAATACAACAACACACTCACGCCAAACACGGCAATAGGAAGATCAGCGAATGCACAAGAACAGAATTCCACTGCTGCAGTACATAGTCATAACATGCGGTCTCGCGCTGCTTCTGGCCGGCTCAGTCCGCGCACAGATTTCCAACTCAGGTTTTGAATCAGGCATCTCACCCTGGCTGTTCTATACAAACGGACAGGGAACGCTCTCTCTCTATTCACCGGGGAACAACAGTGTACATGCAGGTCAGGTCAAAATACTATCTGCCGGGTCTAATGTTCAGATGTATCAAGAGGGTCGCCGGCTCGAAGCAAATACGCAATACACCGTAAGCTTCAAGGCGTACTCGAGCAGAGGGCAGGATCTCTCAGTTTCCGTCCAGAGAGAAACATCTCCGTTCACTTCGTATGGCATGAACAACGTGGTGTTTAATATCACGACGACGTGGAAGACGTTTACAGCAGAGTTTACCACCTCCGGGTTTTCGGGGGTCGTAAACAATGCGCGACTGAAATTCTGGTTTGCTCCGTATGACGCGAGTGGAGACCAATATTTCTTTGACGATGTTACTATTGCGAAAACAGGGTCACCACCGGGACCCGCCATTACACAGCAACCACAGGATCAAACCGTTCCGGCGGGTCAGACAGCCACATTCAGTGTAACCGCAACTGGTACCTCGCCAATTACCTACCGGTGGCAAAAAAATAATGTGAACATTGTCGGGGCAACTGGAGCAACCTACACCACCCCCGCGGTCAGCGCCGCCGACAACGGTTCAACGTTCCGTGTCATTGTCACCAATCCCGGCGGCAGTGTTACCAGCAATTCAGCGGCACTCACGCTCGGTTCACAAAGCATCCTTCTCAATTCCGGATTTGAGTCCGGTACATCTCCATGGGTGTTTTACACAAATGCACAAGGGAGCTTTGCTCAATCTTCGCCCGGAAGCGGCAGTACGTATGCCGGTCGGGTTCTCCTGTCGACTGCAGGATCGAATGTTCAATTGTATCAGAACGATCTTCGTTTGGAAGCAAACACACAGTACACGCTCAGCTTCAAAGCGTATTCAAACACCGGTCATGACGTTGTCGTTTTCATTCAAAAACACAGTTCCCCGTACACGTCTTATGGCCTTGATAATACTGTGTTCAACCTGCAGACTTCCTGGTCAACATACAGCATACAATTTACCACCGCGGGGTTTTCGGGGGTGATCAATGACGGGCGACTGAAATTCTGGTTTGCGGATGACGATGCCGCGGGCGACCAATACTTCTTTGATGATATTATCCTGTTAAGAGTTGGGGCTACAACAGCACCGATAATCACGCAGCATCCGCAGAGTCAGAACGTTGCAGTCGGACAGACAGCGACATTTGCTGTGGCAGCTTCCGGTGCGCAACCTCTTTCTTATCGATGGCAAAAAAATAATGTGACGATTTCGGGGGCGACCGGACAGACATACACCACGCCGCCGGCGACCACTGCCAACGATGGCTCCACCTTCCGCGCCATCGTCACCAATTCTGCCGGAAGTGCAACAAGCAATTCCGGAGTGTTGACCGTACAGAGCGGCAGCGTCGCCCTTGCATTTCAACACGTCATCATAGACAACAACGGTCCCCGCAACCCGCACTGTAAAGCGATCGGGGATATCAATGGGGATGGATTCGACGATGTGCTTGCAGCAAGCTCAACCGGTTTCAACGAAGGACTTTACTGGTACCGGTATCCCACCTGGACAAAGCACAGCATTCATTCCGGTTCATTTAGTACCGATATGCAGGTCGGTGATGTGGACAATGACGGTGATCTGGATGTGATCATTCCCAAGGGTGTTCATATCGGCAGTTCCGTGTGGTGGTATGAGAATCCTGATCCGTCAGGAGACCCAAGGAACGGTCCGTGGGTGGAACACTTCATTGGTAACGCCGGCGCTCATGATGTCGAAGTCGGTGACTTGAACCGTGATGGGAAGCTTGACGTTGTGGTTCGACATGAATTGGGTACCACTGTCTTTTTTCAGAACTCTTCAAATTCATGGACGAAGAAGCTTGTGAACTCGCGCGCCGAGGAGGGTACCTCACTCGGAGACATTGATGGCGATGGTGACCTGGATATTGCAATCAACGGACGTTGGCTGGAGAACCCGCTGCCAACTGGAAACCCCACGACTAACACCTGGACTGAACGCCTGATTTCCACCAACTGGCCTGCACAAACAGCCGTTCATATCAGAGACATTAATCAGGATGGGCGGATGGATGTCCTCCTCGCCCCCTCAGAGACTGCAAACGGTCGGTTGTCATGGTATGAATCATTCAACCCGCGGTCAGGGCCCTGGACGCAACATATCATTGCCGGTGATGTTTCATATTTGCACACGCTCAAGACTGGCGACATGGATAACGACGGTGATCTTGATCTCGTGACGGCAGAGATGCATCAGTCCGGGAACCCTGATGAAGTGAGTGTGCTTTTGAATCAAGGTGATGCGCTCACCTGGACCAAGTTCGTGGTTGCAACAACCGGTTTGCATAACCTCAGAATCTCGGACATCGGAAATGATGGCGACCTTGACATTTTCGGTGCGAATTGGAATGACAGCGCGCCCAATGGTGCACCCATAGAAATGTGGACAAATATCACTGCACGCGTCGGGACTTCGTTGGACAACTGGACTCGACGCGTCGTGGACCCCGGAAAACCCTGGAGGTCGATTTTTGTCAGTGCCGCTGATCTGAATGGCGATGGCAAAAAGGACATTATCACGGGCGGTTGGTGGTACAGGAATCCGGGATCTGCATCTGGAACATGGGCGCGGACGGCTTTCGGTTCACCGCTCAACAACATGGCAGCCGTGCACGACTTCGATAATGATGGTGATGTTGATGTCCTTGGCACACGGGGTCAAGGATCGGCGACGAACGCACAATTTTCATGGGCAAGGAACAACGGCACCGGTGGATTTACCATCCTTGGCAACGTGCCGAACGGAGAAGGGGATTTTCTTCAGGGTGTTGCAGTCGGACAATTCCAAAACCCGTTGGAGGTTGCACTCTCATGGCACAATGGAACAACAGGAGTACAAATGTTGACGGTGCCCGCAAGTCCGTCATCCACACAGTGGACGTGGCGCAGGATATCCAACACAACCCAGGGTGAAGAACTCAGTGCCGCAGACATTGATCGGGATGGAGACAACGACCTCGCCCTCGGAACGCAATGGCTTCGGAATGGCGGCTCAACGTGGAGCACGTTCCAGATCAATGGAACGGCAGGATCCCCGGATCGCAACCGGTTGGCAGACATCAATAGAGACGGGCGTCTCGATATCGTTGTTGGATTCGAAGCGATAAGCGTCGTGGGAAAACTGGCGTGGTATGAACAGCCGGGAACGGCAACAAGCGCATGGATTCAACATGTCATATCGAGCAGCGTGGTCGGGCCCATGAGTCTTGACGTAACGGACATGGACCAGGACGGTGATATGGATGTTGTTGTCGGTGAACATAACCTGAGCAACCCCGGCAGCGCACGCATGCTTGTGTTTGAGAACAACGATGGATTCGGCAACTCCTGGACGCAACACATTGTCTTCACGGGAGATGAACACCATGATGGCGCACAAGTGGTGGATATCGATAACGATGGAGATATGGATATCATCTCCATCGGCTGGAACAACACGAAGGTGCTTCTCTATGAGAATACTTCCACCAACAACGCCCCTTCGGTGACCGTTACTCCGGCACCGGAAAACGAACAGGACGCAACGAGTATTCCGACAGACTTTGTGCTCTACCGGAATTATCCCAATCCATTCAATCCATCAACAACCATTCGATATGGACTTCCTCGAGATGCCGAAGTAACAATCAATATATACAACTATATCGGGCAAACAGTAAGAACGATTGCCACGCAAACCGGCAGTGCAGGATACTATGAAGTAATTTGGGATGGGAAAAATGCACTGGGGCTTCCGGCGGCAAGTGGCGTATACTTCTGCCGCATGGTAGCAACACCTCTCGATGGCAGCAGTGTTTTCACAACGCACGGGAAGATGACATTGTTGAAGTAAGCGAAGTATGGAGTAAGAACACATCCACAAATGGTAGGAGTACCCATGAAAAATCTGATCATTGCCGTCGCTGTACTTGTCACTTTCTCATCCATCCTTGGATGTTCTGATGATCCACCAAGCGTTCAGGTCGCTAACCAACGGGCAACCAAAGCAAATGTGCAATTCAAGCAGGCGGATGGAAACACAATCAATCTCAATGATGTGTCCGGCAGTACGACAACCACCCTTCAAGATATCGGTGAAGGAGTAATTGTCGTGACTGCCGTGATTCAGAATGAACCTGTCTCCCCCACAACAACATTTGTTGCGTCAAACGATAACAACCATACAATTGTCATTCTCGCTGGAGACCCACCGACACTGAGGGTGGACACGCGGGGCAAATAGCAACATCATGTGGAGTCTGCAATCTCCAAGGAAAGGAACACTGTTATGAAAATGGCCGGTATTGTCATATTCGTTGTGGGTCTGCTGATGACCCTCTACACGGGCTTCACCTATGTAACGACAGAGAAAATCGTTGACCTGGGGGACATCGAGATTACAAAAGACAAGGAACACAGTGTCAACTGGCAGCCATATGTCGGCGTCGGAGCAATGGTCATCGGTGGTGCTCTTTTCCTATTGGATAAGAAGAAATCACTTACGTGAAATGAGCTGACAACAGAAAGGGCGATCAAGTGCTCTCAACACATAGAATCATGGAGGTTGCTCAAGACACGGCGACCGCGGGCCGGAAGGAACAGTTTAGCATCGCGCAAGCAAAGGAGATCGGCGAAGTCCTGGGCATACACTGGGACAAATTCGACGTGGAACAATTCAGGATGGGCCTGAACATCGAGCGTGAACACCTCCCGGATATGCCGCTGGTGACAGGCGAGGCTGCAATGGCTCACCTCAATGAGATCTCTGATTACTATACACAGTTGGCTGTCATGACCTGTTCTTCATTACGGGCTTTTCATTCGTTCCGTTTTTTGCTCAGGTAAAAAGCGAAACTCATTCAATCAAAGAAAGGGTACACCATGCTCTATACCATAGCTCTGGTTCTCGTGATCCTGTGGGTCCTCGGACTGGTCACGTCGTACACGATGGGGGGATTGATCCACGCTCTTCTGGTGATCGCAATCGTCGTTATCGCGTTCAATTTCATTACTGGACGAAAGACAGGGTGAGTGTATTCATGAGGATCGCACAGAACAAATCATCAGTTGTGCGCCACTGACCCCTCGTTGTGACCTGGCAGTGAAAATCAAAAGCGAGGAGTTTCATGATCAAAGTAATCTCGATAGCACTCCTTGCCGGCGGCATCTTGCTTCTCGTTCTCGGCATCAATGCCTCAAATGTATTCAGCTCTGATGTCTCCCTTGTCCTATCCAGTGCAGCTAGTGATAACGCAAAATGGATGCTCGTGGGAGGCGTTGTGGCGGCCGTCCTGGGATTCATGGGTTTCCTTCGCGAATCGAGTAGGGGCTGAAAGCCGGACCTCCACCGGGGTCAGCGCGACATTTTTTACAGCAACACGGTGACGTTCTTACCAGGGTTTCTCTCCCCTTCCTGGTGACCCGGTCCATCTGCAGGTAAAGGAAAATCCAAATGAAGAATAACGTGGGATTGTGGATCGATCACCGCAAGGCAGTTATTGTAAGTCTCAAAGAAAATGTTGAAAAGACAATGCAAGTTACTTCACACATGGAGAAGCAGGTCCGAGTACCCGGAGGATCGCACAAAAAGACCTCGGCCGAAGATCAGCGCGACAACAGGTTCACGGAACATCTCCACAAGTATTACGACAAAGTGGTTTCGTGCATCCGTAACGCGGATGCAATTCTGATTCTCGGTCCGGGCGAGGCAAAAGTCGAACTGAGAACCCACCTGGAAAGCAAAGCGCTGGGTGGACGCATCGCTGGTTTTGAAACAATGGACAAGATGACTGACCGGGAGATTGCAGCAAAAGTTCGGAGGCACTTTCTCGGTTCGTCCGGGAACATTCAATAAAATCAAACACCTCATGGCTCTTTGACTCGGGACACGTCAAGAGACGTGTATATGGAAAGCTGCAACACTCAATTCCCATAACATACAGAAGGAGATGAAGATGCCCTTACTTCAAGTAGTAATCATTCTTATTGTGGTCGGTGTGCTCTTATGGCTCGTGAATAGCTACATACCGATGCAGGCCACGATGAAAAAAATCCTGAACGCTGTTGTGGTTATTGCCGTTGTGTTGTGGCTGCTCAACGTATTTGGATTGTTTAACTCCCTGGGGAATGTTCACATTGGCAATTGATCTCTGCGCACTGACTACGTGGAGACCCAATGATGAAGCATTCCATATTTCGCTCGTTCAGGAGCCCGCCCGGAGTATTCCCGCAGGATACTGAAGAGCCGATTCGGAGCGAACTCTTTAGCATCGAACGACTTGAGCAGCACGCCAGAAGTCTTGCAACCGCCCAGCGGGTGACGCAAAAACCGACGGCAGGCAGATCGTTGACAGCGCGGCTGGGGGACAATGCCCGCGTGCTACTCCGGGCCTATCGCGCCATCGCCGAAGCCAGCCGCGACAGACAGGTTATCATGCCGGCGGCGGAGTGGTTGGTTGATAACTTCCATATCGTCGATGAGCAAATCCGTGAAATCCATGACGATCTCCCACGAAGCTACTATCGGCAGCTCCCAAAGCTTACGGAAGGACCGCTCAAGAGCTACCCGCGTGTCTTCGGGATAGCATGGGCATTCGTCGCTCATACCGACAGCAGATTTGAACTCGAGACGTTGAGTCGGTTTGTGCGTTCCTATCAGTCTGTCCAACCGCTTACCATCGGAGAGCTCTGGGCGGTTGCCATCACCCTCCGGATCGTACTCATTGAGAATTTGCGCCGTTCCGCCCAGCGCATCGTAACAAGTGGCGCAGAACGACAGGAAGCCGATGGCGTGGCAGACCGTCTCCTGGGAGTCGGCATCCTGAAGGCCGAACCTCCCGAAACAGCTCTTCGCCACTTCCAAGGACGACCCCTACCGACAGCATTCGCTGTACAACTCGTACAACGTCTGAGAGATCAGGATCCTGCAGTGACGCCTGCCCTTCGTTGGTTGGATGAACGCCTCTCGTCGCAAGGAACGGCATCCGAAAAAATCGTCAACGAAGAGCATCAATTTCAAGGTGCGATGAGTGTCACTGTTCGCAATGCGATTACCAGCATGCGTCTCATGTCTTCCGTCGATTGGGCAAAGTTCTTTGAAAGTGTGAGTCTCGTTGATGCAGTATTGGGTACAAACAACAACTTTGCCGCGATGGACTTCCCAACCCGTGATAGGTACCGGCACGCGGTTGAAGACCTTGCAAGAGGTTCGGCATACACTGAAATCGAAATCGCCCAATGCGTTATTCAGAAATCACAGGCTGCCGCGAATGGCGGACGGAATGGTCCGGAGCAGGATCCCGGATATTACCTTCTTTCCGAGGGACGCGCCGTTCTGGAGAAGGACATCGCGTTTCACGTTCCTCTGAAATACAGGATTGACCGGGCCGCTGCAAGTACAGGTATGCGCGGGTACCTCATTTTCCTCGCGTTTGTCATCGTGCTTATCCTGGCTCTGCCGATGCTTGTCGTTCCCAAAGAAGGAGTGGCCGGATACGATCTCCTCCTCCTCGCCCTTCTCGCAGTAATCCCGCTATCGGAAGTGGCCGTTGCGCTGGTGAATCATTGGGTCACGAACCGCTTCGGACCGAAACCATTGCCCGGCCTGGAACTCCGGGACGGTGTGACGTCAAACCTGCGCACAATGGTTGTTGTGCCCACGCTGTTGACAACACGTGAAGAGATCGAAGAACAGATCGAACGGATGGAAGTTCACTATCTGGCAAATCAGGACAATGAACTTCGCTTTGCAATCCTCTCAGACTGGACCGATTCCGCGACGGAGAGGACTCAGGGAGACGATGGGCTCCTCGACGTCGCAGTTGAAGGAATTGCCCGCTTGAACCTGCGTCATGCGCTCGGGCCGGCAACGGTCGGCACGCGATTTCTACTTCTGCATAGACGGCGGGTGTGGAGCGAGGGAGAGAGAGCGTGGATGGGATGGGAACGCAAGCGCGGTAAACTCCATGAGCTGAATCGATTGCTACGAGGAGCCAGCGATACCAGCTTCCTGACACATGTATCATCTTCTGTGCCTTCCGATGTTCGCTACGTCATCACTCTTGATGCCGATACACGACTCCCCCGCAAAGCGGCCCGTCGCATGGTGGGAAAGATGGCTCACCCACTCAACCGGCCAAAGATAGACATCCGGACCGGCCGTGTGGTCGAAGGGTATGCAATACTTCAACCCCGAGTAACTCCGGCATTGCCAACGGGAAGGGCAGGCTCGTTCTTCCAGCATATCTTCTCCGGACCAGGTGGGATCGACCCATACGCGTTTGTCGTATCCGATGTTTATCAGGACCTCTTCGGAGAGGGTTCCTACAGCGGGAAAGGAATCTACGATGTGGATGTGTTTGAATCCGCCCTCCAAGGACGAATTCCCGAGAACACGATTCTGAGCCACGATCTCCTCGAGGGGATTTTTGCCGGATCAGGACTCGTCTCTGATATTGAAGTTATAGAAGAATTTCCATCGCGCTACGATGTTGCCGCGGCACGACAACACCGATGGGCGCGCGGTGACTGGCAATTACTCCCCTGGATTCTCTGGCACGGGCATGACTCAAGCGGCCAGGCAGGACACCGGAAAATCCCGCTCACCGGACGTTGGAAGATGATGGACAACCTGCGTCGATCTCTGTCAGCGCCTGCTGCGTTCCTTGCATTGCTCGGAGGATGGACACTCCCGTTTGCTTCTGCAGCAGTGTGGAGTGGATTCGTCCTTGCGACAATAGCATTGCCTCCGCTTCTCCCCTTTTTCACCGGCATCATCCCACGACGGCAACATATCTCGAAACGAAGTCACGTGCGCGCATCCGTCAGGGATTTGTCCCTCGCCCTCTCACAGATTGGCTTTCACGTGACCCTTCTTGCTCACCAGGCCTGGTTAATGACCGACGCTATTGTGCGAACCCTCTACCGGCTATTCATCAGCCATCGGCACATGCTGGAATGGATCACTGCGGCACAATCGAGGTTCGGCCTCCCTCTCACCATCCCGGGATTCTACAGGAGAATGGTCGGTGGCGTAACGCTTTCCTGTATTGCAGGTTTGATCCTTGCCTTTGTTCCGCATGAGTCATGGTTGACTGCGGCCCCATTCGTAGTTATGTGGTTGTTCTCGCCGCTTGTTGCACAGTGGGCAAGTCGCCAGCAGATGTATCAGGCCCCGGAACCGATTTCCCCTGTTGACGCACAAACACTCCGGCTGATCGCACGCCGGACCTGGCGATTTTTTGAGACCTTCGTCACCGAAAAGGAGCACACACTCCCCCCGGACAATTTTCAAGAAGAACCGAAGCCCGTCGTAGCCCATCGGACATCTCCAACGAATCTCGGGTTATATCTTCTCTCCACGGTCGCCGCGAATGACTTCGGCTGGGTTGGTGTACATGAAACGGCGGAACGGCTGGATGCAACGCTTACAGCCATGAACGGACTTGAGCGTTTTCGTGGCCACTTCTACAACTGGTATGATACTCAAGATCTTCGTCCGTTGGATCCCAAGTACGTCTCCTCTGTTGATAGCGGTAATCTTGCGGGACACCTTATTGCCGTTGGCAATTCCTGCAGCGAGATGATCAAACGTCCCCTGATGGATTCTCAGTGGAGCGCAGGAATTGCAGATGCACTGATGCTCATGCGCACAACCCTGGATGCTCACACAAACAATCCGCAGTTTCAGGCCGTCCTCAGAAAACAACTTGACAATGCGCTCGACATACTTTCCGCAACGTTGCGTATTGTAGCCACAACTCCTGCCGCTGTCATCAAGAAACTGGAAGAACTCATTTGCCATGCGAACAACCTGGTCGGTTCCGCGCGCACACTGATGGGAGAAGAGAGCGAGGGCATGAACACGGCACGGAATGCGGAGGTGATGTTCTGGGCTGAGGCAATACTCGCGTCCATCAGGAGTCACGAGCGCGATATTGAATTGTTGAAGCCCTGGTCCGATCTTGCCGCAACATTGAACACTGATCCCGACACTCCTTCGGACGATGTGCTCGGTCTCTTTGTTGACTCGATCCCAACACTCACCGATTTGTCTACCCGATGTGCAGAAGCAATTTCGATTCTGACATTCCATCGCACGAGATTACAGGCTGATGGAGACAATCCCGGCTCGGTGGACCAGATTGAGCGTCTGATAGAATCCTTCAATCGCTCAGAGCGGGGGGCTCGAGCACTGGCGTGTCGTCTCTCGTCACTGCAACAAGTAGCGATGAAAATGTTTGCCTCAATGGAGTTCGGATTTCTCTTCGATGCCGAACGACACCTTCTCTCAATTGGATACAGGGTTGCCGACGGCATGCTCGATCCTGCCTGTTATGACTTGCTCGCCTCGGAAGCCCGACTTGCGAGCTTCGTCGCCATCGCAAAGGGGGATGTACCGGTACGAAATTGGTTTCAGCTCGGACGTTCGCTCACTCCGATCGATCGTGGATCAGCGTTGATTTCATGGTCAGGATCAATGTTCGAGTATCTCATGCCAGCACTGGTGATGCGCGCCCCTGCCGAAAGCCTGCTCGGAGAGACGAATCGTTTCGTTGTCCGCCGCCAAATGGAACATGGCCGCGAACTTGGCGTACCGTGGGGGATTTCGGAATCCGCGTACAATGTACGCGATCTTGAGTTTACCTATCAATACTCGAACTTCGGTGTTCCCGGACTGGGCCTCAAACGTGGTCTTGGTGAGAACGCGGTGATTGCGCCATACGCCACGGCGCTGGCAGCAATGCTTGATCCGAAAGCAGCGGCAGAGAATTTTGCGCACCTGGCAGCCGCAGGGGGCCTCGGCAAATTTGGCTTCTACGAAGCACTGGACTATACGCCGAAACGCCTTCCCGAAGGTGAGAAGGTTGCCATTGTCCGGGCCTACATGGCACACCACCAGGGAATGACACTGGTGGCAATCGGTAATGCTCTTCACGACCGTGTTATGTGTACCCGCTTTCACGCGGAACCGATTATCCAGGCAACCGAACTGTTGTTACAGGAACGCACCCCACGTGATGTTGCTGTTGCCCGTCCGCGGGTTGAGGAAGTGGATGTGGCAGGGAATGTTCGTGATCCGATCCCTTCAATGTACCGCAGGTTCAGCTCGCCACACGGTCGCGCTCCGCGCACGCATATCCTTTCAAATGGCAACTACGCGGTAATGATTAATGGAGCGGGAGCGGGGTACAGCCGCTGGAGAGATCTTGCTGTCACGCGATGGCGTGAGGATGTGACCTGTGATTCCTGGGGATCATTTGTCTTTTTGCGCGACACAGACAGTGGGAAGGTGTGGTCAGCCGGGTACCAACCGACCGGAGCCGAGCCGGACAGTTACGAAGTGGAATTCGTCGAGGATCGAGTTGAAATTGCTCGACGTGACGGTACAATTGCAACAACGATCGAAATTGTCGTCTCACCGGAAAGTGATGCCGAAGTGCGGCGTGTTTCGTTGACAAATCTCGGAAGCCGGATACGGGAGATCGAGTTGACCTCATACGCAGAGGTGGTATTGACCCAACCCTCCTCTGACCTGGCACACCCCACCTTCTCGAAACTCTTTGTTCAAACTGAGTTCGT
>CAZIHJ010000069.1:14049-15851 GCA_964538485.1 uncultured Chitinophagales bacterium
CGTGTTGCATTCTGGACAATGGTCGCACCATCGCGCCAGGAGGTACTCGACCTGGCGGATAAGCATCGCGCCTCAACAGCATATGAGCGCGTTGTCACCCTCACATGGACTCAGGCCCAGGTCCAGCTCAATCACCTCGGCGTCGGCGCTGAAGAAGCGCACCTGTTCCAGAGTCTGGCCGGTCATGTTCTGTATTCGGATCCGGCCCTTCGGCCCCGGTCAGATGTGCTCAAGCGAAACGAGGGCGGACAATCGGCCTTGTGGGCACATGGCATTTCCGGTGATTTGCCGATCGTTCTTGTGCGTGTCGAACCGGAAGGGTTGGAAATAGTCAGACAATTGTTACGCGCGCAGGAGTATTGGCGCATGAAATTGCTCCCGGTCGATCTGGTGATTCTGAACGAGCAACCGCAATCCTACAATATGGATCTCCAGAGTGCGCTTGAAACAGTTATTCGGACAAACGAATCACAGTTGCGGCCGCACCTTCAGGGCAAAGCTGTCCAGGGAACCATATTCCTCTTCCGCGCCGAATTGCTTTCGATTGACATACGATTGCTCCTGCAGAGCGTTGCCCGGGCAGTCCTTGTCAGTCACCGCGGCAGTCTCTTCGAACAGCTCAATATGATTGAAGAAACCGAACCAGCTCTTTCAGAGCGACGTGTATCGTTTCCCAGTGCAGCAAAGGATTGGGTCAAGGACAAGTTAATCCCCGGACGGGCGGAAGACGCTCCGGAGAGGACAGCGGAATCTCAAGTGATGGAATTTCACAATGGTCTTGGAGGATTCACTGCCGATGGTAAAGAATACGTCACGATCCTGGAGGATGGACAATGGACACCCGCTCCATGGATCAACGTTGTTGCCAACCCGTCATTTGGTTTCCAGGTATCAGTCGAGGGTGCCGGCTATTCGTGGTCTATGAACAGCCGGGAGAACCAACTCACTCCGAGGTCGAATGACCCGGTTGCCGACCGACCTGGTGAGATATTCTACATACGCGACGAACAGACCGGGGTGCTCTGGTCCCCTACGGCTCTACCGATCAGGGAAGTCGGGCAATACACAACCCATCATGGCCAGGGCTATAGCCGTTTCGAGCATACGTCGCACGGCATTTCACTCGAACTGCTGGTGTACGTACCGCTCAACGATTCCATCAAGATCTCGAGACTGAAGATCAGGAACCGTTCACTCCGAACCCGCCGGCTTTCAGTCACTGCGTACGTGGAATGGGTGCTCGCCACTTCTCGTGAGTCTTCCGCCCACTACATATCAACCGAGGTTGACCCCGCGACCGGAGCGATCTTCGCGCAGAATCCATGGAGAACAGAATTCCGGAATCGTGTCGCGTTTGCCGATCTTGCCGGACGACAACAGAGCTGCACAGGTGACCGGAAAGAATTTCTGGGACGCAATGGTGCACTGGATCATCCTGTCGCTCTCGCCGGCACGGCGCTCTCCAATCGTGTCGGCGCCGGACTCGATCCATGTGGTGCCTTGCAAACCCGGATTGAACTCAGGCCGGACGAGCACACGGATATTGTTTTCTTCCTTGGAGAGGCGGCAACAAAAGAGGAAGCGCAATCTCTTGTTGTGCGTTTTCGCAGCATCGACCTCGATGCAGTGCTCCATGATGTAACGGCATTCTGGAGCGACACACTGGGGACAGTACAGGTAAGCACCCCTGATCGTTCAATGGACATTCTCCTCAACCGCTGGCTCCTGTATCAGACAATGGCCTGTCGGGTGTGGGCGCGCTCTGCTTTTTACCAGGCAAGCGGTGCGTATGGACTCCGGGA
>CAZIHJ010000070.1:0-15566 GCA_964538485.1 uncultured Chitinophagales bacterium
TGTGGGATGCAGGACAGCGTTCAATTCCCGGCGGCGGTGCGGAGATTCTCTCGGATCGGGTCAAGAAAAAAATCAGCAGCAAGAAGGGGTCCAGCGCCGACTGGTTGAACGTGATGCGTGAGGCCCACAAGATCGGATTCAAATCCACCGCGACGATGATGTACGGCCATCTTGAGAAGGATGAAGACATTGTCGAACACCTTGAGGTGATCCGCCAATTGCAGGATGAGTATCAGGGCTTCACGGCATTCGTGCCGTGGAGTTTCAAGCCGGGCAATACTCCGCTGGAAAAGATTATCCCGCATTATGCTACGGCCAATCAATACTACAAGATCATCGCCTTCTCACGCATATACCTCGACAACTTCCCGCATATCCAGGCGTCATGGTTTTCGGAAGGGAAGAAGGCGGGACAGATTGCGCTGCATTTCGGCGCAGATGACTTCGGCGGAACGTTGCTTGAGGAAAACGTTCACGCTGCCGCAAACTTCGTTAACAAGACAAACGTCGAAGAGTGCATTGAACTGATTCACGGCGCGGGGTTTGATGCTGCACAACGCACGACGTTGTACGAGATAAAGAAAGAGTATCCTGTGAACGAAGCGGTAGCGGCGTAGCAATGGCAACTCTCACCGCAGAGGCGCTGAGACGCACAGAATAGAAGTTATGATCCGGACATTCAAATCACCTCTGCGTCTTGGCGTCTCCGCCGTTAACTTTTCTAGAACAATTCCACCGTCGGGACAACCGGTATCAATCCTTTTTCATTCCCCTTCTTGAACAAAAGCTCCAGCGCCTTCTTTCCGTTCTCACCCATATCAATCGTCAATTCGCTTACGTACATCTTCACGAACTTTTCGCCTAACTTGTAGTCTATCCCACGGCCCCACTGCATTGCGTAAGGGATGGATTCACTCTGGTGTTCGTAGCCGTAAGCGATGCTCTCCTTCAATCCTTTGGAAAGCTTCGTCGCCATCTCCTCGCCCAGGTCTTTCCTTACGACATCAAGGCCAAGCGGCAAGGGAAGTCCGCCGGCTTCTTTCTCCCAGAACTCACCGAAATCCAGCACCTTGTTGTAGCCGAGCGATTGATAAGTGATCTGTCCCTCGTGAATCAACAATCCTGCATCCACAACGCCATCGTCCACCGCCTGCATGATCGCATCGAACGGCATGTCCACATTCTTGATGCCGTCCGTGAATATTTTGAAGAGAAGTGTTGCCGTGGTCAATGGACCCGGCGTTCCGACAATCTTACCACGAAGCTCTTCCAGCGATTTGTACTTCCGTGAGATAATCACCGGGCCGTAGCCTTCGCCCATGCTTGCTCCGGTTCTCATAATCCAGTACTTGTCGGCAACGTATGGGAATGCGTGTGCAGAGATTGCCGTCACCTCAAGCTCGGCTTTTATCGCCCGTTCATTCAACGACTGAATGTCTTCGAGCAGATGTTCGATGTGAATCCCCGGCAGCTTTACTTTGCCGCTGGCAAGTCCGTAAAACATGAATGCATCGTCAGGGTCAGGACTGTGACCGACGCGAATGATCTTTTCTGTCATTACATTGTTGGGTTGTGATCATGGAAGCGTGAATAATCGGATGACATTGTACGAGAATCGATGTTGACATGCAATCAGGCAAGAGGGTAGTCGTCCTCTCCCACAAACATCAAAGCCCGCCTTGTGAGCGGGCTTTGTGAGTATCACGTGTGCACTGCTAGCGCGTCAGACACATTTTTCTGACAAACGTCAACGAACCGGCAGTGAGGCGGTAGAAGTAAATGCCGCTGCTCAAACCGGTTGCATTGAATTCAACCGAGTGAGGTCCTGCATCCTGCTCTCCGTCAACAAGGGTGGCCACTTCCTGCCCCAGGACATCGTACACATGTAGAGATACGACCTCGGTTGCTGGAAGTGCATAGGAAATGACTGTCGTCGGGTTGAATGGATTCGGGAAGTTCTGCGGCGGCATGCGACTCGCCGAAACCTCCGATGCCAATTGCGCGGCCGGATAATTTGCGACCGGGGCCTCTGTCAGTGTAATGTCGTCGAAATAGTATTCGTCACCTCCCGCGCCAAAGGGAGCAAACCACAAGCGAAGACGGACATCATTCGCAGCTCCCGCAAATCCGCTCGTGACGAACTCAATGGTGTGTGTCGTCCAATTTGTGGTGAGATTGCACAGCCGGTCTTTCAGCCCGTAGTTTGTGTATGGAGCGCTGTGTTTTTGCAATGAAACCGACACGTCATGACCTGAATTCGAGTAACTCCTGAATGTGAGCAGGTAACGTGTGTTCGCCCTGACTGTAAGACCAGACTGATATAGCTGGATATTGGATCCGGGAGCGTTCAGTTTTACTTTCGCTGCCTTTGTTCCGATGCATCCTCCGACGGAGATCGCACTCAGGCTCCCACCCGCGTTAGTATAGAATGTCCATTGTGATGTTCCGTCTTCGAACCCGGAGTTTTTTGTGATGCATTCCTGTGGCGGAGGCGTGGTGACTGTCAGGAGGGCAGATGCGCTTGTTGCTGAACCGGCGGCATTCGTGACGACGCACCTGAAGGAGCTGCCGTTATCCACAATTGCAGCAGTGATCGCATATGTGGGGCTGGTAGCTCCCGGAATGGACACACCACCCCGCTGCCATTGGTATTGCATCGGACTTGTTCCCTGTGCAGTAACTCCAAAGGTCGCCGTCTGACCCACGACGACGTTCTGATTAGCAGGGTGAGAAGTGATACTTGGTGGTATGACAGTGCCAGAGCTCACTTTTTGAATGACAATGTCGTCCAGAGTGTACACGTCTCCGTTACTGAGATAAGGTGCAAACCAGAATCGTAGTCTGGCATCGTTTGTCGTACCGGAAAGTCCGGATGTGACGAACTCAACCGTGAATGTCCCCCATGATGTCGTGAGATCAAATACGTGATCTTTCAACCCGTAACAGGTGTACGGCGAGGTATGTTTTTGCAATGTAACAGAGAGATCATGACCGGAATTTGAGTATCCCTTGAATCGAAGTTGATATCGGGTATTCGCTTCCAACTTGAGCCCTGTTTGGTACAATTGGACGTTGCTTCCACGAGCGACGGTATTGATTCGCCCGGCCTTCGTGCCTCCGGAGCCGGGAGAGACTGCGGAGAAGCTCCCGGTCCCGTTGGTAAAAAATGTCCATGAGGTTGTACCTGATTCGAATCCGGGGTTCTGGACAATGTTGTCGGACGAAGGGGGAAGTATGGAGCCGCGGTTGATGTTCCATGTGATTGAACTTGAACCATGTGGATTGAGTGCAACAATCCGGAGCGTGTGTTCCTGTGAATCAGGAGCTCTGAATCCAAATGATGGCTCAGTGCAGACAAGTGCGTTGTCGAGAAAGACCTGAAACTGTTGTGCCCTCTCAGTTGTGATCCGGAATTGCATGGAGTCTCCCGGGAGAATGCTCACTTCCCGGTTACTCAGAAAAACGGATTGATTATTGATCAAGGCCGGTTTCCCGAATGAGGGCGACCAGTCCAGGATTATCGGCGGGAAGGTGTTGTTCATGAATCGTTGAAAGACATTAAGAGTAATCCGACTCACTACAGGGTCCGATGCGAGCCCGTGAGCCCAATCTGTAGTGGAAGCATTGAACACCCACCCGTTATTCGAGTTTGACCACAGACCCATCGTTGCAGTGTTAACCGTTCCTGTTGGTCTCTCTGCAGGAGATATTCCAAGAATGACATAGGATGTCGGTGTCTGATCTGTTCCAGTGACACGCGGAATTCCGCGGTCCCAGGTGAACAGCGCTCCATCTGCTTCGTACCCTACGATGTCATTGGCAAATCCAAACTCCTGCCCGTCGACGAGTCCGGTGCCTTGAAACACCCAATGCTGTGAGTTATACGCGGCGAAATCGCCATAGCCGCTTGTTTTTGGTAGGATCGAACCATGGTTGACATAACCGGCATTCCGAAACGAAGAACCGAGGAGTGTATTCTCAGGTAGGTTGACCGGAGAAGCATACCAGTTGATGGTCAGGAGGGAATCCTGAACTCCGTGAAGCGGGTCGCCAGTGCTCTTGTAACATACCATCACATCCCCTTCAAACCGCACCTGCCACCAGCATGTGTTGCCGGAGAGAGAAACGAACTTTCCACCTCCATTAACAAACTGCTCAACCTGACGACGTTTCTTCATTGACCAGTATTCATCGTGTCCACAGACAACTAACACATCGTAGCTATCCAATACGTCCGGATTCTCATGCAGTTCCTTGTCGGTGGTGAACTCAACCGCTATTCCTTGGGAAGCGAACCATTCAAGGAGCTTTATCTCCCACATCATGAACAGGTCCAGCGAATTTTTATAGGGGAGGGGTCGAACGTACGAGACCTTCGGCGATCTGATTTCGTCAGAGCTGTTGTAATCATACAGGGATTTTCCCCCAAAGGCATTGTATGCCTGCATGGTGTTGAACGCGATGCTCATGACCATTCTCGAATGTGATCCTCTGACAGGTTCTGTAACGATGAATCTGGTGCCGTACGTTTTTGTTGAAGTAGTGATCTCTGCGGCGTAGAGACCCGGTGACCAAGTTGGAGGAATTACAAATGACTTTGACTGTTGCCAGTTGCAGCCTGTGGCATATGCATTGGAGGGTACCGACTGGCGAGCACCGGTAAATGATGAAGATGTAAAGACCAACTGATTTGCCAAAGAGAGATTGTAAACCTTCACAACATATGTTCCCGTTGGGATCGAAGCGTATAGTTTGACAGTCGAGCCTTTTGCGTAATGCTCGGAGTCTGTATAGATGCCTTCCTGCGCTTGAAGCATGAACAACGGAACGAGGAAGGATGCGAACAAGAGATAGTGTTTGGTTTTCAAGGGGTCCTCCAGGACTGGTAGAGGTGGTGTCGCGTTCGCTGGAGGGCTTATTGTCGTCGAGAACGAAGGTGCAGTCTGTGGCGCCTTGTCAATGCTGCGGAAACCTTGACGGAGGAGAGTTGCGACAGGAAGGGCTTCCAGCGGGACATGGTCAATGAACTGTTCGGGGAATGCCAAGCAGATTACAGCATCTTACATGCCACCAATGCGCTGGAGCGCGCGGTGGATCTGGCAGGAAAAGGGTAGGCGGTTTGAGAGTCTACGGTCTGAAGTCTCAGGGCTGAGAGTGCAACTCAAGAAAATGAAAAAGGACTATGCAGCAAACTCGCTACTCTACGTGGTCAAGGATTGACTTTGGTCCCTTCATAAATCGTCGTGATGCCAGACGTCATTCTATGTTGTTGAATCCTTTCGAAACCGTTCCGGCTGAGGATGTCAACAAACGCAATTCCCTCTGGAAATTGCATAACTGTTGTGGGGAGATATGTGTATGCTTCATTGCTTCTCGAAACAAGCCGTCCCACAAGTGGGAGTATACGTCGGAAATAAAGAAAATATAATTGCTTGAGGGGGAACCGGTCGGGACGGGAAAATTCCAACACAACAATCCTCCCTCCGGGTCTTAGCACACGGTGCATTTCACTCAGCCCCTTTTCCAGGTTCTCAAAGTTCCTTGCACCGAATGCAACAATGGCAGCATCAAACGTCCCTGTTGCGAATTCCAGATTCTCCGCATCTCCTGTCTGCAATGTAATGGCACGGGAGAGACCGCGCTTGCTCAGTTTCTCGCGACCACGACTTAACATCTCTTCTGCAATATCAACGCCGATGATTTGCTCCGGCTTCAATCGCAACGCTGCGATGGCAAAGTCGGCAGTTCCGGTTGCGACGTCGAGAATGCGTCTTGGCTGGAGATCAACGAGGTGCTCAATGGCCCGTCTGCGCCAGTAGAGATCAATACCGCCGCTTAATAGGTGATTGAGCAAATCATAGCGGTACGCAATGGAATCGAACATCGAACGGACATACTGCTTCTCCATAGCGTGCGAGGCCCTTTGCTACTCGACGGTAATGGGAGTGAACGGCGTGAAGAACGAGATCTTCGCCGCGTCCACCGCTTCGCGATATTTCACCCACTCTTTCTCAAAGAACGAGTTGATTCTCCCCGCAACCGTTTTCAGCTTGTCAGTCACTTCTGCTATAACCATTTGCTCGTTCTCGCTTGGTGCTTCCCATGATGAGTTCAAATACCACCACGCAAGGTTGATCCGCTCAGAGAGTAAACCTGTGTCGTCCACATATCCCTGCGCCTCCTTTGGCGCAATCATCTCCATCAAAACCTTCAACGAGTCTTGCATTGTCTTTCCCGCGTCTTTCACCTTTTTGATATCATCTCCCTCGCGGTCCTTGATGACGGCGGAAATCTGTTCAATTGTCTTCTTGCTTTCGCGCAGCCGGTCCGCTGCCTCGGTTGCTGTCTTGACTCGGGCCAGAAACGCTTCGCGGAATGTGTTCCGGGCAGCAACCTCACTGTTGCTCGCATTCAGTCGGGGGTCGAGCTTGACCTGAACAAATGTGGAGTCCGCATGGCGCCCATTGCTGATGCGGACTTTGTACTTCCCCGGAAGTACTGCCGGTCCGCCCGGCTCTGCCGCATCTGCCGCGGGTTTTTCGGTTGTCGGAAATCTCTCACCCTTGCGTTCAAGTCCCCAGGTGGTTCGGTTCAATCCCCGTTTTGCAACTTCCTTGAGTGTGCGAATCAGCTCACCACGATCATTGAAGATCTCGATCTTTACGGTATCTGATTTTGCAATCGAGGAGTCCTTTTTGGTGCTGTCCGCTTCGGCGCTCCCCTTGTTCTTTGGCTTTGCCGTGGATGTATCGGGAGTGAAGAGGTACGTTAGCAGAGCTCCGTATGGACGGTTCTCTCCGGCAAATTCCGCTTCAGCCGCAAACCGGGTTCCTGCAGCTTGCTTGTATTCGGCAAGCACGGCATCCGGTGGCGCGAATATGTGCAACGTGTCGCTGAATATCTTCGCCCCATCTTTTGCAATATGTCGCAATGGCCGGATATCATCAAGCACGTACGCTGCCCGGCCGAATGTTCCGATCACCAGATCATGTTCGTTCGGTTGAATGGCGAGATCCACGGTGGAGACCGTCGGATAACCGTGCTTCCATTTGGTCCAGTTCTCGCCCGCATCTATGCTCACATACAGTCCGAACTCCGTTCCGAGGAACATCAGCTTCGGCTCGACCGGATCTTGGAGAATCGTATGAGCGAATCCCCAAACCTTCTTTTCATCAACAAGTCGTGACCACGTTGCTCCATAGTCTTTCGTCCTGTACACGTATGGTGTCCAGTCATTGTGCCTGTGATTATCAAACACGACAAATGCTTCACCGGCATCATACGTTGATGCCCGGATCTGTGGTACCCATGTTGCCTTTGGTACGCCTTTGATATTGCCAACAACATTCTTCCAACTCTTCCCGCCGTCTCTGGTAATCTGTACGTTGCCGTCATCTGTTCCAACCCAAATCACTTCCTGCTGCACAGTGCTGGGAGCTATCGCAATGATTGTTGTATGATTCTCCGCCGCAGTAACGTCGTACGTTAGTCCGCCACTCTCACCCTGTTTTTGTTTGGCAGTATCATTGGTCGTGAGATCGGGGGAGATTGATTGCCAGGTATTCCCACGGTCGGTGCTCTTGTGGAGAAATTGACTTCCGTAATAAATGGTAGTCGGACTGAATGGATCATGCGCTATACCAGCGTTCCAATTGAACCTAAGGAATATCCCTTTGGGATTCGCGGGGCGGATGATCTTTGTTTCGCCGGTCAGAAGATCATATCGGTAAAGAAATCCACCCTGGGACATTGCGTAACCGTAGCGACTGTTGCTTCGATCTGGAATGACATCGAATCCGTCACCGAAGGCAACCTCTTCCCAGTATGTGTTCCGGATGCCGCCGTGTCGCCACACGTATGCCGGGCCGCGCCACGATCCGTTGTCCTGCATCCCCCCATAGACGTTGTAAGGTGTGTCGGAATCGACTTCTATATGATAGAATTGTGCGAGTGGAAGGTTCTCGACGAACCTCCAGGTTTTCCCGCGATCATGGGAAATAGCCAGGCCGCCATCGTTCCCATCAATCAGATGATTGGGGTCTTCGCGGTTGATCCACCATGCATGGTGGTCGGGATGGACACGACTCCAAGCCATGAGGGTGTTGAATGTCTTCCCGCCGTCCTCGCTGATACTTATGACCGAGTGAATGTTGTAGACACGATTCTCATTTTGTGGATCGACGTGAATCTCGCCGTAATAAAATGGCCGGTCACCGATGTTCTTATCCGCGACCATACTCCACTTGACACCACCATCGTTTGAGCGATATAAGGCGTTCTTTTTCGATTCGACAAGTGCGTAAACAATGCTCGGATCGCTCGGTGCAATAGCAAGACCAATTCTGCCGAGTTCTCCATCAGGCAGTCCGTCATCTTTCGAGCGCTTCGTCCATGTTTTCCCGCCATCGACGGTGACATGCAATCCTGAGCCGGTTCCGCCCGATTTGAAGAACCAGGGCCAACGACGGTATTCCCACATCGCAGCAAAGAGTTTATTGGGATTGGAGGGATCCATGACAAGATCAGCAACGCCGGTCTTCTCATTAACATACAGAATCTTCTGCCATGTCATTCCACCATCAGTGGTCTTGAATACACCTCGTTCAGGATTCTCGCCCCAAGCAGCGCCGAGAGCCGCAACGTAGACGACATCAGGATTCTCCGGACTGATAATAACCCGGTGGATGTTGCGGGTCTTGTCGAGTCCAAGGTGGACCCACGACCTGCCGCCGTCAAGTGACTTGTACACGCCATTGCCATTGGTCTGACTGTTGCGAGGGTTCCCTTCACCGGTTCCCACCCACACAACATCCGGTTTGCGCTGGTCGATGGCGATTGCGCCGATGGATGCAACGGCCATCGTATCAAATACCGGTTCCCAGGCAACGCCGCCGCTGGTGGACTTCCAGAGTCCGCCGGAAGCTGTGCCAACATAGATAATGTCGGTGTTCTTCAGGACAACATCGATTGCAGTCACACGACCGCTCATGCCGGCGGGGCCAATGCTGCGGGGTGTGATCTCCTTGAATTTGTCCATATCAAGGGGTTGGGCCTGGACCGGCAATGAAATCAACGTGGCCAACAAGAAAACCACGAGAAGACGTTGAGCAACGTGCTGATGAGTAAGTGACATTATGCTTCCTCCATTGAAGAAGGTGATGAACATCGGATGACGTTGAAGGGGTGGACAACGGAAGACAGAGTTTCTAAATCCATCTGACTGTAACGGGATTCAAGATACAAAAGTTACATCCTGTTCACAAATCCATGATCCTACGTATCATGGATATTGCAGGCGTTCATGTATGCGCAATTGACAATTGCCCGTTGCTTGATTTTCAGACAGGCATCACGTATTATCATTCATACAGTATTCCCAGGATTGACGTTGTGCGTCGTCATTGGTGATAGCGCTGCTTGTATGTGTCCATGCGAGTTATGTCTGTTGAGCATATCCACAGGCCCTCACTGAGCGAGATGAGGGCTTTTTCGTGACCAAGGGAGTAGGAGTGAAAACGCAAAAGATACGAGTAAACCTCCAGCAATCGGCAGACCGTTCATACGATGTACACATCGGCTCCGGCTTGCTTGCGGACATTCCGGACCTGCTTGTCGATTCATGGCCGTCGCGCAGGTTCTTCATAGTCTCGGACGATAATGTCAGTGTCCTGTACGCCCGTGAACTTCAAGCGACATTAACAAGGTCCGGTGCAGAAACACTCCTGTTTGAATTCCATGCAGGTGAGCGGTCGAAGTCCCTGGCGGTGGTGAACTCTTTGCTGACAGCGTTTCTGGAGAACGGTGTCAGCCGTGATTGCCTTGTTGTTGCCGTTGGGGGTGGTGTCGTCGGCGATATCACTGGATTTGTTGCAGCCACTGTACTTCGGGGAGTCAGATATGTGCAGGTACCGACGACGTTGCTCGCGCAGGTTGACAGCAGCGTTGGCGGCAAGGTGGGTATCGATCACCCTCTGGGAAAGAACCTCATCGGTTCATTCTATCAACCCGCTGCAGTCTTTATTGATCCGGAATTTCTCAAGACACTTCCCCCGGAGGAATTCACCAACGGCCTTGCAGAACTTGTAAAAGTTGCAGCGGCGCTTGATGAGAAGCTCTTTACAGACATCGAGCGGAAGGCAAATCTTATCTCACGAACAAAGTCGTTCATTCTTGCCGACTTCATTGCCGAGGCAATAGGGTTGAAAGCGTCGGTGGTGGAGCATGACGAATACGACACTGGTATTCGCAAAGTGTTGAATCTTGGTCACACCATCGGTCACGCGATAGAAACGGCGACAGACTACCGTGTCAGACACGGCCACGCAGTGGCAATCGGGCTGGTCACGGAGTCCCGTATTGCGATGAACATGGGGATCTTGCAACAACAGGAATTTGAACGGCTCGAAAAGCTGCTGAAGGTGCTCGGGCTGCCTGTGAGAATGCCGCGCATGAGTGACATGGGCCGCTTCTATGATGCCATGGCGCTCGATAAAAAAGCGGACGGGAAAACAGCAAAGTTTGTACTGATGAAAGGTATCGGGCATTCGGTGGTTGGTGTGGAAGTGCCTATGCCGTTCATTCTGGAGGTGATCGGAGAGCGCGCAAAGTGAAATCACCGGTTCGACCCGTTCTGGAAATTCCTTTCACCACTGCTGAACGGATTGTGGAGGCATTTGCTTTTCTTATTCTCCTCCTTTCCTTTTCTCATGCCGTAAGCGTGTGGTCTGATCTTCCTGAGACGGTGCCAATGCATTTCCGTTTCGACGGGACACCGGATGGATGGGGGAGTAAGTACTCGATCTTTTGGTTGCTTGGAGTCCTGTGTGTTGTATATGCAGGTTTGACCCTGCTGACCCGGTTCCCTCACATGTACAATTACCCGTGGGAAATTACTGCAGAGAATGCTGAACGTCAGTACACGCTTGCCCGATCATTCGTTCGATGGATCAAGTTGGAAGTGGTGATGATCTTCAGCTATGTTCTCTGGGGAGTGATCGCTTCCGCGAAGGAGCAGATACTCACACTTTCTGGCGTTGCCCTCGCTCTGATGCTCGCTGCGATTGCCGCAAGTGTCATCATCTATATGGTGCATGCAGGAAAGGGGCAGTAACGCATGATCATTGTGTCGATTACCGGTCCAACGATGAACGATGCGATCGCACAGATGAAGTCCTCCCGCCGTTATGCGGAGATGTTCGAACTTCGCCTTGACATGATTGCAGATCCGAATATCTCCACTCTCCTTTCATCTGCGAAAAAACCATGCATTGCCACATGCCGCCCGGAATGGGAGGGAGGGAATTTCAAGGGTTCTGAAGCTCAACGGATTGAAATCCTCGAAGCTGCTTCGCTTATCGGGGTGGAGTATGTGGATATCGAGCTGAACGCCGGTGATGTCGTACAGGAATTCGTCCGCCGAAAGAAGGAAACTCGTGTCATCATCTCGCTTCATATTATCGAGGGAGCTCTGTTTTCGATAGGCAAAGCATACAAAGCTCTTACATCGGTCGGCGCCGATGTCGTGAAACTCGCTTATGAGGCAGAGGACGCAGGAGAGAATATCCTTGCTTTTGAATTCCTTGAGAAGGCAAAGCAACAACGTCTGAAGGCGGTGGCAATCGCAATGGGCGAAGCTGGTGAGGCAAGTCGTATCTTGTACAAGAAATTCGGCGGATGGGCAACGTATGCAGCAGCCGAGAAGGGTTCAACAGCAGCACCGGGCCAGATTCGCGGTAGTATGCTGAAGAAACTGTATCGGGCTGATACACTGAAACCGGAAACAAGAGTCTTTGGTGTGGTCGGCAATCCCTTGAAACAGAGCAAGGGGACGCTGCTTCATAATCCTCTTTTTCAGAGGGCGAAGATGGACGCGGTGTACTGCAAGTTTCCGGTAACGGATCTCACGGCGTTCATGAGCGGGATGGGGAAGACGTTGGAAGGATTCAGTGTCACCATTCCCCATAAACAGAATATCATGAAGTATCTTGATCAAATTGTTCCGACGGCGAAAGCAATTGGTGCGGTGAACACAGTGGTGCGGCGAAAGGGGAAGTTGTACGGAACAAACACCGATGCACCCGGTGCCCTCGATGCGATTGAAGCAGCGCATTCGGTGAAAGGGCAGAGAGTTCTTGTTGTTGGGGCTGGAGGAGCTGCCCGTGCAATCGCCTATGAAGCAAAGCAACGCCGCGCGCACGTCCTGATTTCCAATCGTACGGAAATGAAGGCGCAAGTCCTGGCAAAGGAACTTGGTCTGGAATACGTTTCTATGAAACAGCTTGACAAAACGGAAATCGATATTATCGCCAACGCTACCTCGGTCGGCATGATACCGGATGTGAATGAATCACCCTTGCCGAAGTCACTGTTAAAGGGAAAGGTGGTATTCGATGCAGTCTACAATCCTCCCATGACCAAGCTACTGCAGGACGCCAAGAGCGTCGGTGCGAAGATTATTCAAGGCACAGAAATGTACTTGAAGCAGGCGGCATTGCAATCTGCGTTGTACACAGGCAAGAAGGCGGATAAGAAATTCATGAAGCGCATTCTCGCTGCCATATGATCCGGGAGATCATTCCCATCTCATCGGTCAACGCAACGGTGAATGTTCCCGGCTCGAAGAGCATTACCAACCGCGCGTTGATCTGTGCCGCTCTGGCGCAGGGTGAATCGGTCATTCGCAACGCCTCGGACAGCGATGATACGCGGCTTATGGCAAACGGACTCAACCAGCTTGGTGTGCTTGTGCGGCCTCAAGATGACTCCCTTTTAGTTCAAGGAACGGGTGGAAAACTTCATGCGCCGAGGTTTCCCATTCCGGTTGGCAATGCTGGTACAACCCTTCGGTTTATGCTTTCTCTTGCTGCGCTGGCGCAAGGGACTACCACATTCGAAGCCGATCCGAGAATGGCAGAACGCCCCATTACAGATCTGCTTGACGCATTGCACCTGCTTGGTGTCGAGGCAGTTGTTGATGAACGCGGGCCGCGTTATCGTGTTTCCGGCGGTGGGCTTGCTGGCGGAGCAGTGAAAGTCCAAGCGGACAAAAGCTCGCAGTTCCTGACGTCGTTACTACTCGTCGCACCGTACGCGCAAGAGGGTGTTCGCATAGAAATCGTAGGAGTTCTACGTTCGGTTTCTTATGTTGACATTACACTTGATGTAATGAAGAAATTTGGGGTCGACATAATTTGTAGTCAGGAGAAGGTGTTTGAAGTGAAGTCCAGCCAACGGTACAACCGAACGGAGTTCACGGTCGAATCTGATGCATCAGGTGCATCGTACTTTCTTGCTGCGGCCGCGATTGCCGGGGGCTCAGTGATTGTTGCAAACATGAAATCGAAATCGCTCCAGGGCGATGTCCAGTTCGTGGAAGTGTTGAAGAAAATGGGATGTACCGCGACGGAAACGGAATCCGGAGTAGGGATTCAGTCTACAGGACGGCTGCATGGAATTGACATTGACATGAACTCGATGCCCGACGTTGTGCCGACTCTTGCAGTCACCGCGCTGTTTGCGCAGACGCCAACCCGCATTCGCAACGTGGCGCATCTGCGGTTCAAGGAATCCGACAGACTGAATGCTCTTGCCACGGAGATGACGAAGCTGGGCGCTCGTATCACCTTGCACAACGATGGACTCGAAATCACTCCTGCTCCGCTTCATGGCGCACAGCTTGACACATACGATGATCACCGTCTTGCGATGAGCTTTGCGTTAATTGGACTCCGTGTCCCGGGAGTGAAGGTTCAGAACCCGCAGTGCGTGAAGAAATCATTCCCGGGCTTCTGGAAGGAATTCGAGAAGCTATGATGGTATCACGCAAAGACGCCAAGACCGCAAGGAGAAGGTTCATCAAAGTGACTCTACAAACTCCATAAACTCTACAAACTCAAACTTATGGCTGGAAACACATTCGGTACTCATCTGCGCATCACAACATTCGGCGAAAGCCACGGCCGCGCTATCGGCGTTGTGCTTGATGGCGTGAAGCCCGGTCTGCCGATTGACACCGTGTACATCCAGCGCGAACTTGACCGTCGCCGGCCCGGACAAAGCAAAGTCACCACGGCGCGCAAGGAGGCCGACCAGGTGGAAATCCTGAGCGGCGTGTTTGAGGGGAAGACCACCGGTACGCCTATCTGCATGGTCATCTGGAATAAGGACCAGCAGCCGAAAGCGTATGAGAAAATAAAAGACATGTTCCGTCCTGGTCATGCTGGCTTCACTTATCTTGCCAAGTATGGCGTGAGTGATTATCGGGGTGGAGGAAGGTCATCAGGACGGGAAACGGCTGCGCGCGTTGCTGCCGGCGCATTTGCAAAGTTCTTGTTGGAGAAACGCGGCATCCGCATCTACGCCTACACAAGCGAGGTTGCCGGTATCAAGGCAAAGGTCATCAAAGTCTCTGAGATCGAACGCAACCCCCTCCGCTGTCCCGATCCCGAAGCTACAAAGAAGATGGAACGGAAGGTGTTACGCATGAAGAAGGAGGGAGACTCCGTTGGTGGAATTGTGGAAGTGATAGTCAAGAATCCGCCGGTCGGACTCGGTGAGCCGGTATTTGATAAACTGGAGGCCGACCTCGCCAAGGCGTTGATGTCCATTGGGGCAATCAAAGGGTTTGAGATAGGGAACGGATTTGCCGCCGCTCGATTGAAGGGAAGCGAGAACAACGACCCGATGTACTTCGATAAGAGGGCGAAGCGCGTTCGTACGCGGACCAACAATGCAGGCGGCATTGCCGGCGGAATCTCCAACGGCGAAGATATCGTGGTTCGGATTGCCGTGAAGCCACCTTCCTCCATCATAAAAAAACAGGAGACTGTGACCACCGAAGGCAAGCGTGCAACGATCTCCGTTGAGGGCCGCCATGACCCGTGCATTTGTCCACGTGTTGTCCCGGTTGCCGAAAGCATGGTTGCATTGACTCTGCTCGACCACATGACCCGACAGGAACTGGTGAGGAAGAAAGCAACGAAACGAGACGCTACCAACGCCATCCGGGTGATTGATGACCGGATTGCAACGCTGGAGATGGAGAAGCAGATTCTTCGTTCGAAGACCTCATCGAAAGAGCCGAACCGCGGACGACGCTGAGTTCGCAAAGGGACGAGTCCAGAATCTCACATCCCCAATCTCAAATCCCTTGGTTTCCGCGATTGCACTCTTGTTTCGGTGAAGGCGAAAATGTAGATTATTCAGAACACAGCTCTCCAGAAAAACACACAATGAAGGTATCCTGTTATGCCCGACATGAACAAAGCCCTCGAAACCCAAATCAAGAATATCCAAACGAGAACCGGAAAGACGCTGAAGGAGCTTGAAGCAATTATCAAGAAGAGTGGACTCACCAAGCACGGTGAAATCCGTGATATGCTGAAGAATGACCTCGGCATGGGCCATGGTGATGCGAACACGTTGGTGCACGTTGTGCTCAAGTCCGATGGTGAGAGTGCTGCGAAAGCATCCGGCGCAACAACAGACGACGTGCTCAACGAAATTTACAGTGGTCCCAAAGCAGAGTTCCGGCCAATCCATGATGCGTTGATGAAGGAAATCAACAA
>CAZIHJ010000071.1:0-2964 GCA_964538485.1 uncultured Chitinophagales bacterium
GGCATGATGAACTTCCCCTTTACATCAATAGTTTTTGATCCGGAGGGGATTGTGATTGAACCAGTCGCGCCGATGGCTTTGATTCGGTTGCGCTCGACAAGAACCGTCGCATTCTGAATCACTTCATCACCCTTCATCGAGATTACCGTTGCGCCCACGAGAGCAATACTTCCGGAGGGAACGTCAGTCTGCGCCTTGAATCCAATGTAAATGCCGGAGGTGTCCGGCTTCTCCTGTACGCTGTCCGGTGCGCCTTCAACAAACTTAAACGTGTTGGTAAGCGCACGAGAAAATAACTCTGGGCCAAGGGACCAATTCACTGTCTTACTGTCTCCTGACCAATGGAGATACATGCCGGCATCGCGTGTAATGCGTTTGACCGGGAAGTCGCTCGTGCTGGGACCGATATCAACTGCCTGTCCGGTCATGGGTAGCGTGGCGATGTAGGAGTTGTACCGTTCTGTGAATGCGACCCACTGTTCGTCGGGCGAGGGAACAATCTGCTGTGCGTTGGCTGAGGTGAGATGAACGCGGCGGTCACCACCCGTCAGGTTTACACTGATGAGGGCGGTCTTGTCACCCTCGCCTGATGTCAGGAAGATTCGATCCCCCTTCTTATTAAATCTCGGACTGAACCCTTCATCGGTGATGAGTGTTGCTTCTCCACCATCAGCCGGAATCCAATACACGCCCGGATCATTGCTGTAGGTTCCTCCGCGCAGCGCATCGCCGTTGTTCTTTACGAAAACTACGCGTTGTCCATCCCGCGAGAATGACGGCTCCGTGTAGGTGCTCTTTACTCTCGTCAGCTTTGTACCCGATCCGCCCGACGACTTCACTTTGTACACAGCGCCTTTGTCTTTATCTGTCCAAGTAGAATAGACGATCCATTTCCCGTCGGCAGAAAAGGAGGGATAGAACTCGAAGTGCTCATCCGTCGTGAGTCGCTTTGGTTCGCCATTAGGGAGTTGTTTGATATACAGATGTCCGAGTGCGTTGTATACAACAGACTTTCCGTCCGAGGAGGTCGTAACCCACCGTAGCATCTTCACATCAAACTTGTCCGGTGATACTTCCTGTGCAAATCGAAGGGGCTCCGTGACGCTCTGCTTTATCTTTGCTTTGAATGGAATCTCCGTTGCTTGTTTCTTTGCAACGTCCACCTTGCGGAGTTTTCCTTTTGCCCAGATCACTATGTACTTTCCATCAGGTGTCCAGGAGAAACCGGGATACAATCCGAAGATCGACCAGGTTTCCTGTGCATCGCGACTGAGTTGGTCGTACACCGGCCACTCTTCTCCTGTTTCAATGTTGCGGAGATAGAGAACCGAGTTCAATCGTACACGGCGGACGAAGGCGAGCATTTTGCCGTCGGGTGAGATGACGGGCCGAACCGATCCACCGTTACCCGTTACAAAACGCTGACTCTTGCCGGTTTCTCTATCGAGACGATGAATCACATAGATCGTTCCATACGGATCGCGATTGTAATCGAATCCGCCTCCGGGACTCACGTCTTCATCATAATAGACGTAGCGTCCATCCGGGGAAATCTCCGGGTCGGCGGCGTTCTGCTGCCAGTTGCGCCGCTTCGTCAGTTGCACACCGTCGCCTCCACTGATGTGGTACATCCACATTTCACCGGCGCCAAGTGAGCGCGTGTTGCGGTAGTGCTTTCGTGCAATGAAATACTGTCCGTCCGGTGTCCAGACGGCATTGTTGGTCTGACGGTCTTTTTCTTTGGTGACTGAACGCGGATTCTTTCCATCTACATCCATCACCCAGATATTGTCGCAACCTTCGCGGTCACTGGTATAGGAGATTCTCTTTCCGTCTGGACTGAACCGCGGCTGCACCTCGTACGCCGGACCTCCGAGCAGCAACGTCGCATCGCCTCCATCAATCGGCATGATGAAAATATCGCCGAGGAGGTCGAAGACAATCTGTTTTCCGTCGGGACTGACATCCGCGGCCATCCACGTTCCCTCGGTCGTCTCGAATTCTATATCACGTGTCGGGCCGTGAGATGCGGTAACATCCCATTTTTCGGCTTTGTCATCCTTCTTTGCCGTGGAGTCTGAAACAGTTTTGGTTGAATCGGCAGCAAGTGCAGGTGCCGATAGACAAACGAGTAGGCAGGCTACAAAGAGCACGCGCAGCATAAAGGTTCCTTCTTGGGGTTGGTGATGAAAAGATGTGACACAAAATAGGAAGAAGAATGGGGGGAGGCAAGAAGAAAATGTGGAAAGCGAAATGCGAAATGGGAAGTGAAAAGCAGAAAGCGGAAAGCGGAAAGTGGAGAGCGGAGAGTGGGGACCGAAGGGCGAGAGCAAAGAGAGGATAGGCTTGCATTTTCGGGAGGCAATGGGTACAATTTTCGAGCAGATTGAATCTCCCATGCAATACGATCCAGCCAAACATCATCGTCGGTCTATCCGGCTCAAGAATTATGATTATACCTGGAGCGGCTGGTACTTTGTGACGATCTGTGCTTTCAAGTTCCAGTGCATATTTGGTGATGTCGTCGATGAAGATGTGTGCAACACCAAGGTTGGTGAAGTTATCCAACAAGCATGGAGAAGAATCCCTGAGCACTTTCCAACGGTTGAGCTGGAAGATTTCATCGTTATGCCCAATCACATTCATGGCATTGTTGTTCTTGGTGAACCTCGTAAGGGTGAGGTTCCCTCACCCAAAAGAGTGACAATGAAAGAGGGCGAGGAAACCTCGCCCTTACGAAACACGCAAAGATGGGTTACTCAGCCGCCAACGCTCGGGCAGGTCATAGCATGGTACAAGTATCAGACAACCAAGCAAATAAATATAATGCGTGGCGTACGTGGAATGAAGTTATGGCATCGCGGCTACTACGAACACATCATTCGCAACGATGCCGACTTGCACCGCATTCGAACGTACATGCAAAACAATCCATTGCGGTGGTCTCTGGATCAGTACAATCCA
>CAZIHJ010000071.1:3064-14057 GCA_964538485.1 uncultured Chitinophagales bacterium
CCTCACCCACAACGGCGACAACGTGAGGGCAAACTGAACTGTGCTTTCACTTCGTAAGGGTGAGGTCCCCTCACCGCGAAGAGGCTAACGCATGAGGGCGAGATAACCTCGCCCTTACAAGCAAACTGAGACACGATTGATGCACACTGTGTAAGGGTGAGGTCTCCTCACCCCAAACGAGAAGGATCATGCCATGACCACCCAACAGTATCTCTCCTGGTTCGACGAAGTCGCATCGCCGACGGTGCCGATGTTCATGCTCGTTCCGCCTGATAAACTCGATTGGCAACTGACGCCACGCTCATTCATGCTCGGTCAATTGATAGACCACATCCCCAAATCTCTCGGGTTCATGGGCAAAGTGATTGCCGGTGATGAATTGCCGTTGAAGTCCATGCGGGAAATACTCGTGAGCAACCGGCGACAGCCAAGCTCCACTGTTGACGATGCGGTGCGCCAGTTTGAGTCCGTTGCGTCTAAGTTCAGGCAGCAAGTGCTGGCTCTAGGCGACGAACGGTTCCAAACAGGGGAGATCGAAACGCCGCAATTCGGGAAGCGCCCCATCTGGCGGTATAGCGCGTTCATTATTGAGCATCATATTCATCATCTCATGGAATTACATATGTGCCTCAAGGTGCTCGGTATTCCTGTCAATACTGGCACGTTGTATAGGGGATAAGAATTCTCAGACAGTGTCAACCTTTTTGCCGCGGCGGTAGTCTAATACAGTGACCAGTAACATCTCTCCTCCGGGAAGCCGGGCCGGCCTGACCAACCTGTCCGGCTTTCCTCTTTGCGAGTATCCCGCTTGCTCCTGTTCCGCCATTTTCTATCTTCTTTGCAGTTGAATCAATTCCATCTTTCACGCATGCGAATCATCCTCCTTCTGGTTCTTATTATTGTGACAGTTGCCGATTTTACCGGCCAGACCCGGGAGGTCGGGCAACTGAATTTCCGTCACTTCAATGTGGAGAATGGCCTTTCTCAGGGTTCCGTGAATGCCATCCTTCAGGATCACAAGGGGTTTATCTGGATCGGAACACACGACGGACTCAATCGCTTCGACGGCGTGGAATTCAGTGTTTTTCGCAGCGAGCCTGGCAATCCGCACTCACTTAGTAGCAGTTGGATCAGCGGTATTGTTGAGGATGATTCCGGAACGCTGTGGGTCAAGACAGAAAAGGGAATCGATCGGTTCAATCGGGCCACCGGGTCATTTCTTCAAGTCGATAAAGAGAACGATGCAGTAGCGGAGTCCCTGTTTGAGGGCAATAAACGCCATGCGCTCTCCGTCAGCGAGAAATACAAAATCGACATGAGCGGGATAACCACCATATTGCCGAGCCGGCATGTCCCTGGTGACATGTGGCTTGGCCGCACTTCGGGCCTGCTTCGACTGAGAAATGGGAAATCAGAACACGTCGGAAAATTTCCGAACGTCACATCGCTCACTGAGGACTCGCAGGGTTTTCTCTGGATCGGAACACACGACGGTCTGGCCCGCCTCGACACTCGGGACAGTATCGGTGGACGCATTGCACGATTCCACCACGACCCTCTTGTGCCCACCAGTCTCAGTCACGATATCGTGACGCATCTTTATGAAGACGCTTCGGGAGGAGTATGGGTAGGGACGTACAATGGGTTAAATCTGTTCGACCGTTTCTCCCCCGCATTCTCAGTCTACAGGAGTTCGCCGGAGAATCCCAAGAGTATCGGCAGCAACTTTGTATTGCCAATTGTTGAAGACCTGGAGGGTAATATCTGGTTCGGTACGTTTGGAGGAGGAGTCTCGCTCCTGCATACGCAAGGCGCACAGGCAGGGACCTTCAGCCACTTCAGGCATGACCCTAGCGATCCCAATAGTCTCCGCAGTGACAATATCCGCTCCATCATCTGCACAAGAAAGGGCCAAATCTGGATTGGCAGTTTGGCTGGACTGAACATTTACGATCCCTCGACACGAAGAATGACTGCTCTTGCGTCAGCGTCTTCTCAAACTCAGTATACCGTCGAAACAATGCACGAGTCCGATGATGGGTCCATCTGGATTCCGGAAGGATCCCACTTGTGGCGGGTGAACAACGTCCAACCATCTCTTCAGTATTCAGAGCGATTTCCGCTGCCGCATCAGACATCAGTAAACTTCATTCTTGGAGACTCCAAGGCAATTCTCTGGCTTGCCACAACGCAAGAGGGGCTCATCAGGTTCGACCCCGGTACAAAGGAGATGAAGCAATACGCCCACGATCCGGGGAATCCGAAGAGCCTGAGCAACAACAACGTCTGGTGTATCTACCAGGGTACCGGTGACACCTCCGGAACCTTGTGGATTGGGACGAGTCTGGGGCTGAACAAATTTGATTCCAGGACGGGTACATGCGAGAGGTATCTTGCACAAGAAGGATTCCCGAATTCTTGGGTGTACGGTATTCTTCAAGACGACCAGCAGCGGCTCTGGTTGAGCACTAATCAGGGCCTTGTCGTTTTTGATGATCGTCAACCCGAAGGGAGAAAGTTCAGGAACTTCACGCATGCAGATGGACTTGCCGGTGATGAATTCAATAGACGTTCGTTCTGCCGGCTGCGCAATGGGGAATTTCTCTTCGGGGGACCCAATGGCGTAACACGATTTCACCCGGCGAATGTAGTCGACAACCCGACTGTTCCTCCACTCGTGTTGACCGGGTTCTATAAACTCGGCACTAGGATTGACTTCGACCGTGATATTGCCGATGTCTCGACCATTGAGCTCAACCAGGGCGAGAACGTATTCTCGTTCGAGTATGCCGCATTGAATTTTTCTACTCCTTCCCGACACCGGTATGCGTACATGATGGAGGGAATTGACAACGACTGGATTTATGCCGGTGCACGCCGATCCGTGAACTATGCATACGTCCCTTCCGGTACCTATGTGTTTCGCGTGAAGACCTCGCACTTGAGCGGTCTGTGGAACGACAATCAGATTGTCGTTCAGGTCCGGATCCATCCTCCTTTCTGGGCAACCTGGTGGTTCATCGCTGCCTGCATACTGACGGGAGGCGCGGTTGTGGCGATGATCATCAGGGCACGTGTTCGACGTTTGCTGGAGATGGAACGGCTGCGCTCACGTATCGCGAGAGATCTCCACGATGAGATCGGCAGCAACCTGAGCAGTATCGCCATGGCCAGTGATTTACTTGGACGCCAGACAGGATTGGGCGAGAGAGAACGCGGGAAGCTGTCCGAAATATCATCTGTTGCGCTGAGCACCGTGAAGGATATGAAGGACATCGTCTGGCTGCTCAACCCCGGCAACGATGCACTCGATGACCTGTTCCTCCGTATGAAAGACACCGCCGGAGCGCTTCTCAACGGATGCACATACACGATGAATTTCCCCGATCAGTCTCCGGACAGGAAGGTAAACCTCGAATGGAAACAGAACCTCTACCTCATCTATAAGGAAACCCTGACGAACATCATGCGCCACTCGCAAGCAACCGAGGTCGTGATTGATGTGCAGCTCCAAGGTGACAGATTGTGCCTTCGCATCAAGGACAATGGGGTTGGGTTTGACCGGGATGCCGTTCGCAGTGGAAGCGGCCTGCGAAATATCCGTGAGCGGGCTAAACTGTTGAAAGCGGAACTGGGCATTGAGGCGAGCCACGGACGGGGAACCACGGTGACACTTGCGACTCGAATAACGTAAATGCGTAATTGCCACATGCAGATGATATGCCTATGTTGACATCATGATACCACAACCCGACATGCTGCAACTTACCGTGTGGGTGGTGGAGGACAATGGCTCATACAGAGAGAATATCTCCGAGCTTGTCCGCCAGACACCAGCGCTCCAGTTCGAGCATGCATTCTCATCCTGCGAAGAGGCACTTGAGGAACTCCAGCGTTCTTCATTTCCTGATCTTATTCTCATGGATATCGGGTTGCCGGGGATGAATGGGATCGAAGGAGTGAGGAGAGTGAAAGCAATCTCTCCCGAGACCCGCGTGGTGATGCTGACGGTATTCGATGAGAACGACATGATTTTCCGTGCAATCTGCGGTGGTGCTTCCGGCTACCTCCTCAAAAGCGAGTCGACAGACCGCATCATTACGTCGCTGCAGGAAGTTCTCAACGGCGGCGCGCCCATGAACGCGCAAATCGCCGCAAAAGTTGTGGACATGTTCTCCCGGCTTGCAGCACCGAAAAGCGACTACGGCCTTACCCCCCGCGAGCGGGAGATTCTGCAATGCCTCGTGGATGGACTCTCCAAAAAGCAAATTGCCGACAAGCTCTTCCTCAGTTTCCACACCATTGATATGCACATGCGAGGGATTTACACGAAACTCCAGGTGCATTCCCGTAGCGGTGCAGTAGCAAAGGCGCTGAAAGAAAACCTCCTGTAGAAAAACCTCCCTTCTGTCAAACAATCGTTATTTCTCCCCAATACACGCATTTGCGTAATTGTGATCGGGCCGTCTCGATTGTACTTTGAGTAAATCAGTCTACAGATGTCGGTCGGCGCCATCTCATGCGCAATTGCCCTTTCATTCATCAACAAGGGGAATCTTATGAAGAATTCTCTTTTGCTTTCCGGCTTATTCTTCAGCGTACTGTTCCTATCGCCAACCGTATCCCGAGGTCAGTGGCAGCCGAATATTCGGCTAACTAACAACCCTGCAATTTCATCCCTAAATAATGCGTGGAGCATAGCATCAAGCGGCTCGGTTGTGCATGTGATATGGTATGATCGACGTGACGGGAACTACGAGCTCTACCACAAACGCTCAACAGACGGAGGCGTAAGCTGGGGCACTGATACACGGCTGACGAATAACACTGCTGATTCAGACTATCCTTCTGTTGCAGTATCCGACTCGGTTGTGCATGTGGTTTGGAGGGATGCTCGCGACGGGAACCCGGAGATCTACTACAAACGCTCAACAGACGGAGGCGTAAGCTGGGGCGCTGATACACGGCTGACGAATAACACTGCTAGTTCACTCTTTCCTTCTATTGCGGTATCCGGCTCGGTTGTGCATGTGGTATGGCATGATGAACGTGACGGGGACTGGGAGATCTACTGCAAACGCTCAACAGACGGAGGCGTAAGCTGGGGCGCTGATACACGGCTGACGAATAACACTGCGGCTTCATTCTTTCCTTCTATTGCAGTATCCGGCTTGGTTGTGCATGTGGTATGGAGGGATGCACGTGACGGGAACCCGGAGCTCTATTACAAACGCTCAACAGACGGAGGCGCCAGCTGGGGGGCTGATACACGGCTGACGAATAACACGGCAGCTTCATTCGAACCTTCTGTTGCTGTATCCGGTTTGGTTGTGCATGTGGCATGGAGTGACGCTCGTGACGGAAACTATGAGATATATTACAAACGCTCAACAGACGGAGGCGTAAGCTGGGGCGCTGATACACGACTGACGAATAACACTGCTGCTTCAGAGCGCCCTTCTGCTGCTGTATCCAGCTCGGTTGTGCATGTGGTGTGGAGTGACCCCCGTGATGGGAACCATGAGATATACTACAAACGCTCAACAGACGGAGGCGTAAGCTGGGGCGCCGATACACGGCTGACGAATAATACTGCTCCTTCACTCAATCTTTCTGTCGCAGTATCCGGCTCAGTTGTGCATGTGGTATGGGATGACTATCGTGACGGCAACTGGGAGATATACTACTCCAGGAACGCCTCCGATCTCGTTGTTACGAAACCCATTTCCGGCGAACGTTGGATCGGCGGTGAGCAGGACACCATCCGGTGGACAGGTGGTCAAGCTGGCCAGTTTGTCGATCTTGAACTCAGCACCGACAGCGGGGCAGTATACTCTTTGGTAGACTTCGCAGTACCCGCGGATTCCGGGTACTACATTTGGACTGTTCCCGATTCGCTTACCACTCGCGCGAAGATACGGGTCCGCGCGGTCACGACCCCACTAGACACGGCGGTGAGCGATACGTTTAAGATCAAGGGATATGTGCTCACCCGAATGAATGCGATTGGACATTATGAAGCGTTCACGCCAAACGTCCACGGGTGGAGCTACGTGAATGGCACTCTCTGGCCGCGATCGTGGTGGAGTCAGTTCCAGTATACAACGGCCGACGACCCCAATACATTCAGTCCCTATCCTCCATTCTTTTATTTGAGCCCGGATTCGACCTTTGTGGATTGGCCTCTTTATGTGGAAGTGTTTTCTGTCGGATCCTGCTATTGGTCCACATCCTTTGGTTGGTACAGGGGAAATGCACAGGATCATTGGCGCGCCACATCGGGAAGGCACTTCGGATCCTGCTATGGCCTTGCGGTATCGAGTTTTCTCGCATTTCGCTTTCCCACCCAATTTTTCTCCAAGCATCCCGAAGTTCCACCTGATATGAACCTCTTCAGTGTTCCTTTAAGCACTCCTATCCGGAATATGAACAATGGCTACTACGCCAACCAGTTTGGTGAACAAGCAGCAGATACCATCAACGATTCGTGGACAAAAGACCCCAGGACAACTCTTCAAGAGCTGAAGGCCATGCTTGGAAACGACACCGCTGATATTCGTATTCTTTCACTCTATGGAGGTAGTCCCTTGGGCGGCCATGCTGTTTCACCGGTTCGCATTACCATGGATCCTTCCGGCGCCTCGAGATATCGTGTCTGGGTGTATGACAGCAACAACCCCGGATCGAACCTTCCCTACATCCTGATCGATTCTCTCAATAACTCATGGGCAGATTTCCTTGGGTTTGGGTGGACTGGGACGGATAAGCTCTTTTTGGATATTCCGGTTTCAGATCATCTCGGCGTACCCGGAATAGGTGGACCTTCCCTGGCTCTTGCTGCAGGAACAAAGGGCATGAGGTTCTACAACACACCCAAAGCAGACATCGTCTATACATCATCGAACGGGAATAGGATCGGGTATGTGGGTGGGAGCATTATAGACGAAATTGTCGAGGGCAATCCAATCATCCGGCTGAGCGGGATGCCATCAGATCCACTGGGATTCCACGTACCAAATGACTCCTACACCGCAGTGCTCAGCCGCATCATTGATGGTGGAGAGAGAACATATCTCTCGGTATTCAAGACAAATGCTGTTTATGGCTATGAACGACTGAACTCCGATTCTTCAGAAGTTGATAGGTTTAGTATTGGAGAAGGGTTTTCGGTTTCCTCGCCGGACTCATCACAAAAGGAGATTACTCTTCACGTCATTGCCCAACTCGATAGCAGCGAAAGAATCTTCTTCATCCGCAATACACAACTCCGGCAGAATGACTCTCTGTTTGCAAGAGAGGTCAGTCAAAGCAATCTCATTCTGAAGAACTACGGCACAGCAAAGACGTATCACCTCGAAATCAACGAACGTTCAGTACAAGAGCAGGAGGTCTTCGAGCACCCTTCACTCACACTTCCGGCAAACTCCTCGCACACGGTTGTACCAAATTGGGATGATCTTGATGGTTCATCGGTTGAGATTTTGGTGGACTTGGGCAACAATGGAACGATTGACGACACTCTCCGCGTAAATAACACAGTTGATGTCGATGACCGGGGAGCGTTGGAAATCCCGACAGACTACAACCTTGCCCAGAACTATCCCAACCCGTTTAACCCGACAACGCGAATTGAATACGCGCTTCCTCTCGCGAGTCGCGTGAAGATCTCGGTGTACAACGTGCTCGGCCAATTCGTCGCGACTCTTTTGGATGAAGGGCGTCCCGCCGGACGGTTTGCCGCTGAGTGGAATGGAACAGCGACCACCGGCAACACCGTTGGCAGTGGCGTGTACTTCTATACAATGGTTGCACAGCCGCTCGCAGGTGGGGAGGCATTCAAACAAACAGGCAAGATGATACTCATGAGGTAAGATCTCCAGATCACATCTCACGCAAGCCGGGCCGGCCTGACCAACCTGTCCGGCTTTCATCTTATGTTCCCTACTTGACAATCTCGAATTATCTCAGTAACCTTGCCCTCGTATTTCACCCCTTTTTTCATCTCTGACTGGCACCATGAATCCGAATCCGGCACAACCCATGGAAACCACTGTATCGTCCGGCAAAAGCCATCGCCTCGATTCCGTTGACATGCTCAGGGGAATCGTTATGGTGATCATGGCACTCGACCATGTGCGAGATTTTTTTACCAACGTCCGGTTTTATCCGCTCGATCTCACGCAAACGTGGCCTGCGCTGTATATGACGCGGTGGATTACACATTTCTGCGCACCGACGTTTGTGTTCCTTGCAGGCACTGGGGCGTTTCTCGCCGGTACGCGCGGTAAATCCAAACCGGAGCTGGCAAAGTTTCTGCTCACCCGCGGCATTTGGTTGGTCATTGTAGAACATACCATTGTGCGCTTCGGCTGGGTGTTCAACTTCGACTATTCATTCATGGTCGGACAAGTCATCTGGGCAATCGGTTGGTCGATGGTTTGTCTCTCAGGACTTGTTTTCCTTCCGGTCGGCGTTATCACCACGATAGGTGTTGTGATTGTCGCTCTGCATAATACACTTGACGGTTTGCAACCGGAACAATTCGGAGATTTTGCCTGGCTATGGACGATTTTGCACGAAGGTGGGTTTGTCCAGATCACTTCGGGGATGGGTATGGAAGCCGCGTATCCGTTAATACCGTGGATCGGAGTGATGGCCGCCGGGTATGGCTTTGGCTCGATCATGCAATTGGAAGAAAAGCAGCGACGAAAAACCTTGCTCCGCCTCGGCCTCGGCCTCACACTTGGATTCGTTGTGTCTCGCTGGTTGAATGTTTATGGAGATTCAAATCTCTGGACGCCGCAGCGTGACCTTTTGTTCACAATCTTCAGCTTCATTGACACGGTAAAGTATCCACCATCCCTTTTGTTTCTCATGATGACGCTGGGTCCGGCAATTGCATCACTGGCGTTTCTGGAAAAGGTCAAAGGCCGGGTGGCGGAGTTTTTTATTGTGTTCGGGAGAGTTCCGTTCTTCTATTACGTTCTTCATCTTCCGCTCATTCATGGACTTGCCGTTCTCGCGGCAATTGCAACCGGCCACAATCCCGGATTCATGACCGCTAATGTGCCACCCTGGGAGTGGCCGGGCGTATACGGATTTGACCTGCCGGTGGTGTACGGGGTATGGGTTGCCGTCATTTTGATACTCTATCCGGGTTGTCGTTGGTATGCGGCCCTGAAACGCCGAAACAAAAGCCCAATACTAAGCTATCTGTAACTGTTACCTGATTGCGTTACTTATAGTAGGTGTGTATGGCAAGAGTCCCCAACAAGCAGGTTGTGGAGGAACTCAAAGCAGGGAAGCCCATTGGTTGCCGGCACCTCATTGAGATCTATCAGGATCGGCTTGTCGGCGAGGCGGTACACGTGTTCCATATCCCTCAAGAGGATGCTGAAGAAACGGTCAGTGACGTTCTTCTTACAGTTGTGCAGAAGATCAAGGGGTTTGAGTTCAAGCGCTCAGACGGCGACTTCCATCTCTGGGTGATGACGATCTTCCGGAACAGAGTGCGGGATAGCGTACGCCGGCAAGTGGTGCATGGCATACCGACGGACATATTTCAAGAGTCGCGTATGGACGATGAAGGGGGAATGGGAGCAGTGGAAAAGGAAGTCACAGCGGCCATCGTCAGGAGTTTTGCCGAGGAGGATAACGGGCCGGGTGATGCGTCGACTGCGGGGAAGCTGCGCGTGATTGCGGATGTTCTGGATGAGATGGAAACCTGGGAACGTGTTTTGCTCCGGTGTCGCGCTCTGGACGTCTCCTATGAAGATATTGCCCGCTACACAGGCAAACCCGTGAAACAACTCAAGGTATATCACGCACGCGTGAAGAAAAAATTCATGAAACTTCTTGCGCAACATTATCCGGAGATTCTCACTCAACCGATGGAAGCGATGACCTCATGAAACGTGACCATGTTGATGTTCTATTGCAACTTGCGTTCCTCGACGGACACATTACGCAACACGGTGCATATGAAAAGGCCGTTGCAAGGCGGACTGTCAGCAGGCTGGTTTCCGACGCGTCACAAGAAATGTTACAACACCGTCTCGAATCCGCGCTTGCGGGTACACCTGAAACTGTTTCGATGCCGCTAACCGTGGGAGCATTTCTGAAACAGATGAGATCAGCGCAAGCGCTCCGTCCTCAGGAACTCTTTGCCCGGCTGGGAATTTCCCAGAACATCTATCGCATGCTGGAACAGGACAAGATTTCGCCCCTGAAGATTCCCGTGGAAAGCTGGAAGAAATTCATGCAGTTGTTCAATGTACCGGCCGATGTGCTGGTGGAGATGGTCCGGCGCACACACCAGCTTGTCTGGTTTCGTCCTTCCTTCAGAACCACATTGGCACGCTACAACATACGCACACGTCAGTCCATGAAAGCCACGGATGTCGAGCAGGCCGCCACCGAGCTGTACACCAAGGCAAAACTTGCACTCCCTGTTGACGAGGAGAAGAAGCTGAATACTCTTCTGAAAGCGATCTCCGGATAACACGTTTCCAGCGAAAGTTCACGCATGGCCTTGTTGCAGAAACGTTCCGGTCTTTGTCGTTCTGTTGCTGAGCACCTCCTTGCGGATTTCGAGCGTGCCAACGGTCCGCTTCATCCACCCATTGCACTCCGCGCAATAGCCGGGCAGCTCGGATTTCAAGTGATCCAACTCTCGACGGTTGTCGATGCCTGTTCCGCGCTGGTGAGTACGAAGGATAAGCTCATCGGACTGAATGCGAACCATCCGCCCCGGAGACAACGTTTCTCTCTCGGTCACGAACTGGGACATATTCTGCTGAAGCACCCTCCCGAAAGCAAGTGTACTTCGCGCGAAATCGCCCTGTTCAATCTGGAAGCCGACGCCTGTGCGGCCGAACTGCTCATGCCCCGTGACCTGGTGAAACACTGGTCGGCCAAATCGCCGCGCGCGGACAAACTCGCACGCGTGTTCGATGTCAGCGAAGAAGCCATGCAACGACGGCTCAAGGAACTG
>CAZIHJ010000071.1:14157-15489 GCA_964538485.1 uncultured Chitinophagales bacterium
AAGTTCTCGTATAATGATGGTGGAAATTATCGGTTCATATAGGAGAAAATCATGCAAGAACAATTGGGTAACACTCGCACTGCCACTGCGGAGCAGCTCGAAGAGATACAGCGCGCATTCCTTGTCAAAGTGTATGGATGGATGACTGCCGGACTCCTGGTCACGGCCATCACTGCGTTGCTGACCATGCAATCGCCGGCGTTGCTGGAGTTGATCTTTTCCAGCAGGTGGACGTATCTCGGACTGATCATCGCTCAATTGGGACTTGTTGTGTGGCTGTCGGCGAGAATCGAGCACATGTCTGCTACCACGGCTACTGGTGTGTTCCTCGGCTATTCCGCACTCACGGGCGTAACTCTCTCGGCAATTTTTCTTATCTACACTGAGGCGTCGCTGGCCAGCACGTTCTTCGTCACGGCAGGAACGTTCGGCGCGATGAGTGCATTCGGCTACTTCACACGCATGGATCTGACACGCATGGGCAGCTTCCTGATGATGGGGCTGATCGGGATGGTACTTGCTTCAGTTGTGAACATGTTCCTGGGCAACAGCACAGTGTACTGGATCACGACATACGTCGGCATTCTGATTTTTGTCGGATTAACGGCCTATGACACACAGAAGATCAAACAGATGACCGGGGTAGCGTTGCAGGGTGGAGAAGTTGAGCAAAAAGGGGCAATCATCGGTGCGCTGCGATTATATCTCGACTTCATTAATCTCTTCCTCCTTCTCTTGAGAGTAATGGGGAACAGAAAGTAGATGTTCGAAACCTCCGTCATACTCCTTCTCGTCCTTCTGTTCGGGCTGTTGGTGGTCGTACTTTTCCGTGTTGTGAAACCCGCCAACACCACAGGGATTGAACTGGAATCCCGCCTTACCCGTGAGCATGTGGAGCGGCTTGAACGGATGCTGCGCGAGGAAATTACCCGGAGCCGTGAGGAAACGCGTACATCCCTGAGTGTATTAACGCAGGCTAACGAGCAGAAACTCGAACAGATGCGTGCAGATCTTGTGGCGGGATCCCGTTCAGCCAGAGAAGAACAGGGCAACTCGCTGAAGAGCTTCAGCGATTCTCTCGCGTCACGTATGACGGAGATCGCCACACTGCAAAAAGGACAGTTGGAGACGTTTGCAAAGCAGATCGATACACTCACACAGGGGAATGAACAGCGCCTCGAACGGATGCGGCAGACAGTGGAGGGAGGTCTCAAGTCCCTGCAGGAAGACAATTCACAAAAACTGGAACAAATGCGTGTGACAGTTGATGAAAAACTCCATGCAACACTTGAGAATCGGCTCGGACAATCGTTCAAGATAGTGAGTGAACGG
>CAZIHJ010000072.1:0-5491 GCA_964538485.1 uncultured Chitinophagales bacterium
AAATTGTCGAGGTTCAGGAATTCATCAGGCGCGTGGGCGTTCTCATCGGGCAGACCGAAGCCGAGCAATACGGTGTCGAGTCCGAGCAGTTGTTTGAACTGCACCACGATCGGAATCGAACCGCCCTCGCGCTGGTACAACGGCTTCTTGCCGAAACCTTTTTCCAACGCAGCCACAGCCGCCATAACGCCCGGACTGTCAATCGGTGTAATTGCCGGTTCGCCACCATGCAGGTATCTCACACTTACGTTGACGCTCTTCGGCGAAATCTTCTTTATGTGTTTCTCAAACAGTTTTGCCGCTTTCGGAGCGCTTTGATTGGGGACAAGTCGCATGGAAATCTTCGCGGAAGCTTTCGATGGCAACACTGTCTTGGCGCCTTCACCGGTGAATCCTCCCCAGATGCCGTTGCATTCCAGTGTTGGCCGGGCCCACACGCGTTCCAGCGTGGAGAACCCCTTCTCACCGTACAACTGCTTGACGCCAAGTTCCTTCGCGTACTTCTTGTCGCTCCACGGCAACTTCTTGAATGAATCCCGTTCCTTCTTTGTCAATGCACGGACGTCATTGTAAAAGCCGGGAATAGTCACCTTGCCGTTTTTGTCATGAAGCTGCGCGATGATTTCCGAAAGCGCCTGGATGGGATTATGCACCGTGCCGCCAAATGAACCCGAGTGCAGGTCTTTGTTCGGACCGGTAAGATCAATCTGCATGTACGAGAGACCACGGAGTCCGTAACAGATGGAAGGAATACCGCGGGCAAACATCGACGAGTCCGAAATCAACACGAGGTCCGCCTTGAGCAACTCCACGTGCTCTTTCACAAACGGCTCCAGATTCTCGCTGCCGATTTCTTCCTCACCTTCAATCAATAATTTCAGATTGACGGGAAGCGAGCCGGCGTTCTTCAGATACGCCTCAATGCTCTTCAGGTGAATAAACACCTGTCCTTTATCGTCTGCCGAGCCGCGGGCGTAGAGATTCCCGTTGCGAATGGTTGCCTCAAACGGTGGTGACGTCCAGAGTTCCAGTGGTTCCGGCGGCTGTACATCATAGTGCCCGTACAGCAGCACAGTGGGCTTACCCGGCGCGTTCAACCAGTCGGCATACACCACCGGATGACCTGCCGTCGGGAAAATCTGCACGTTCTGCAAACCGACGCTGTTCATGTGCGATGCGACCCATTCCGCACAGCGCTGCACATCGCCGGCGTTTTCCTTCTTGGTGCTCACGCTGGGAATCGCCAAGAGGTCCTTCAACTCCGCCAGATAGCGATCCCGGTTCTGCTCGACAAAAGCTAGAATCTTGTCCATGAAAACAAACTCCGCTGAGTGAGAGAGAGAAATATTAGTGTGTGAATATACAAAAGAGGTTGCCGATGGTCAACCTGCTTGGGTGGTGTCTCACTTTGACTCTACGCATGCCAAAATCGTCACCCTGAGCGGAGTCGACCCGTCTCGCCGAAGGCTCGCCGAGGCGGAAGGGTGAAATAGGCAGGCGCGTTTCAGGTTTCGACTACGCTCAACCTGACGAAGATTTGAAACTGAGACACTACCCCTGCTTGCGGCTCAACCGAAAATTGGATAGCTTCTCTCACCATCCACAGGAAGCACAAACGGAGTTCCCGATGATTGCGATGATCAACGATGTCCCGATTAACTACGTTGACAGTGGTTTGTCGACCGGCACGCCCGTGGTATTCCTCCACGGCTTTCCCTTCAGTCATGAAATGTGGAAACCCCAGCTTGACGCCCTCGGTTCGTCATACCGGACGATTGCGTCCGACATCCGCGGGCATGGAGAGAGTTATGTGGGGGATGGTCAGTTCACGATCGAAGGACATGTGGACGATCTGATCGGCCTGCTGGATCATCTGAAGGTTCAGCGGTGTGTTGTAGTCGGGCTTTCGATGGGCGGGTACATAGCGTTACGGGCGTTGGAACGGAATCCCGAGCGATTCATGGCTGCGGCTCTGTGCGATACACGAAGCGAAGCCGATGGAAATGAAGCAAAGATCAAGCGCGCAGCAGGCATCGCCGCTGTAAAAAAGAATGGTTCGGCGCAGTTTGCAGACAGCTTTGTGAAGGCAGTATTTGCGCCTGAGACATTTACACAAAACCCGGCTGCTACAGAATCGATTCACCGCACTATCCGACTGACGCAACCCCTCAGTATCGCCGGTACGCTGCTGGCACTTGCCGCAAGAACAGATACTACTTCTTCCCTTTCCACCATAAAAATCCCTGTCCTCATCATGGTTGGCGAGAAGGATGCAGTCACACCTCCAGCCGCTTCACAGGCGATGCACGAGAAGATTGCCGGTTCCGAATTGCATATCATTCCAAATGCCGGGCACATGAGCAACATGGAAAACCCTGCTGCCTTCAATGGTTACTTGATGGCATTCCTGAAGCGCGTTTCTTAAGAACTTCGATGTCATCTCTCTCAGTTTCCCGAGTCGAAGAGAGGCCGTCACCTCCGAATACGGCAATTCGCCACCCTTCACAGCCACCGCCTGACCGAGCTGGAGTAACTCGAGAATTGCAGGCCGAACTTGTTCGCGAGGGCGCGTTCCTCCGGTTGAATTTGAAAGCGGTTCATGTAAGCGATGAAGGCGGGAAGCATCAACGCGGAGGTCCAGCTGGCCAAATAGATACACCAGCCGATCAGGACGAGAAGAAAGCCGAGGTACATGGGGTTGCGGCTGAAGCGATAGACTCCTGTAGCCACAAGTGAAGTCGACTGCTCCGGCGACAAAGGATTGACCGTGGTCTTATGGCGGCGGAATGCCACTACTCCCGCCAAAGCCACAAGGGCCCCCATGACTGCCAGGACGATCGCTACCGCGGTATTGACGGGAATGGTGAGTGGAGTGGGAATCGCGTATGCGATCGCCGCCATACCTGCCCCAAAGATAATCACAAGAGCAACAGGAGGAATACGGAGTTCGAGAGAGCGCATGATCTGATATGATTTGTGTTGTATAACGTCGGGATTGATTTGTTAGACCAGTTTAGATCCGAGTAATTTACTAAAATGTCCTCCATGACAACTGATGATGCCTAACGACCGCGGCACCAAGTCTGCACCTGATCAATTACGATTCGCCTAGGTTGCATCCACATCTTTCTACTTGAGCATTCCATTCTGTTGAAAAGTGTTGACAAGAGCCCGACTGATATTCTCTTGCATTCTTCGATAGCCCGCTTGGTTGGGGTGCAACTCGTCGGACATCATATTCGTGTTCCAGTAGATGCCCCTCATCGCATACTCCACAAACAATATCCCCTGAATGGTGGCAATGCGCCGAAGCATCTGGAGATATACCGATGCTTCCTCTTTACGGTCCGCAAGAAAGTGATCGGATGGAACTGAGGCGATCATTTCTGGATTCAGAAAGCTAATGAGAATAACTTTACTGCCGAACCATTGCAGCGTATCGATGAGTCTCACCAGCCGTTGTTCGACCAAGCTGTCACTTACGTGCTGGAGGAAATCATTTGCTCCGAATTCCAATAATACGAGGGCTGGATTCCTGCTGAAAACACTATCGGCCACAATGTTGAGCGCGCGCTGAGTTGTCGCCCCTACTTGCCCCACATTGTGTACTCTTATCTTGAGAGTCGAATCAAGTAGGGCCGGATACGCGTAAGCTGGCCCCAAAGTTAGGGCTTGATTGGCTGGCATCTGACTATAATATCGACCAGGATCAATATCAGTTGGTCGACCGGATTCGGGCCACATAAAACCATAAGTGAGACTTGTACCAAAGCACACCAAGGATTGCTGTGCAGTCCATGGGACTACAATAGCCGGTAGGGCTTCAGAATCCTGGGTTGGAGATGTCGGTTCGTCGCAGGATGCGAAGAGTACGACAATCACCGAAAGCAGTATTCTGCTCCAATATGTTGGGTGGTTTCGCCTCATGAAGGCCTGTGCCGCTGAGCCTGTGATTATTTCTTTTCACGATCTACTGCACCTGAGCTAATTCAATTCGCTGAAGCCTGTCTCCGCCGGCTTCACCTTTCCACTCTCCGCTTTCGCCCTCCTAAAGCCCTTCCTCTGTCATCAGCCAGCACAACAACGCCTCCACAATCGCTCCCATCTCCAGCTCACGCGGGTGTACTTTGTCGATTGTGTCGTTGTCGGAGTGGTGATAATCGAAGTACCGGTGGGTTTCCGGACGCAGACCAAACCCCGGAACACCTGTGGCTATGAGCGGACCGATATCCACGCCGCCGTACCCTGCACCGACATCTCCCGCGAGAAGTTGTTCAAACAACGGTTTCCAGCGCAGCACTTTGGCGAGTACCACGGAATCGGCTTGAACGCCAATGCCGCGCGGAGCGTGCCCTCCCGCATCGGATTCCATTGCGGCAATGTGTTTCTCACCTTTGCGTTCCGGCGCAACGGGATATGCTTTGCCGCCGCGTGTGCCATTCTCCTCGTTCATGAACATGACGGCACGGATTGTCCGCTTCGGTTTCAGTCCCAATCGTTTTATGAGACTTACCGCTTCAATCGCCTGCATACATCCGGCACCATCGTCATGTGCGCCGGAACCCTTGTCCCACGCATCGAGATGCCCGCCGACAACAATGATCTCCTCCGGCCTTTCACTGCCGGTAATCTCGCCCACAACATTTGCCGACTCCGCATCGGGCAATGTTTCGCAACTCAGATTCATCCGAACGGTCAACACCATTTTTCTTCTCAACATGTCGCTCAACCAGTTCGCGTCCATTGTACTGATTGCGGCAGCGGGAATCTTCGGGATTGTGTCGTTATAACTCATCATACCTGTATGCGGCACGTCATCCAGTCGCAACGTCATCGAACGAACAAGCACGGCAAGTGCGCCAACTTTTGCTCCTTCAATCGCACCCTGACTTCGCTGATTCACTGCACCACCATACGCTTCGAAGGTGTTGAGTTTGGTCGGATCCATCGGGCGATTGTAGAAGATGATCTTTCCTTTTGCTTTCTCCCCCAGGGCCCGCACCTCATCAAACGACTGCACCTCAATAACTCCCGCCGTAATTCCCTCCTCCGGTGTTGCGATACTGCCGCCAAGCGCACAGATCGTCAAGGGAAATTCCTGCCCACCCGAAAAAGCCACCGCAGTCTCGACAGAACCGCGTACCCAATGCGGTACCATCACTTTCTCAAGATGAACATTGTCAAAGCCCAGCCTCTCCATCATCTCTTTCGTCACCTCAACTGCTTTCGCAGCTCCGGCCGATCCGCTCAGTCGGTGTGGTGCCTTTGAGGTCAGCTCGGTTAACAGATCGTACGCAGCGCACGTGCGCAAACCCTCAGAGCGCAGTCTCTCCACAATTTCATTGTACTTCTCGACCTGCGAGGATGCGCTACTCGTCACCAACAGAAACATACCAACGACCAAGAATCTCATACTAAACCTCTTCCCTTTTGCATTTTGCCTTGTCCATTTTTGCATTGTTCCCTACTTCCCATACCTCTTTCGTATTCC
>CAZIHJ010000072.1:5591-15323 GCA_964538485.1 uncultured Chitinophagales bacterium
AACATCTCCGGCGCGTAGTCACTGGTACCGCCACTGGGCACAGTGAGCGCGCTGATAAGTCCGGGAAACCGAATCGAGCGGAAGTCGATGCCACCGGACAGCGTATCTGCGGCAAGTTGCCGGTAGTGTCTGGCATAATAACGGCCAAGGTGTTCACAGTAGAGCTTGTTCACCCCGTACATCGTGGTGGGATAGTTCCACTCCGTTTCTTTGACTTTGCCCGCCTGCTTCTTGGTCTGTTTGTCCGGCAAGCCATAGATCGCTATGGAACTGGGAAACATGAACTTCACCGGCTGGCCATGCCAGCGCGATTGCTCAATTGCAAGCTTGAGGAGATTCATGGTGCCGTCCACATTCACGCGGTGAGCAGCTTCCGGTGTAAACTCCGCCCGCGTTGAAAGCAACGCAGCAAGATGGTAAATGGTGTGGATTTCATACTCACTCTGCATCCGCTCCAACAGGCGTTCATCAAGGATGTCGCCGGCCAACGTTGCGGTACACTTGTGCCGCAGCGATTCATCAATACTGCGCACGTCGATGGCGATGATGTTCCTCGCACCATCTGCGGCAAGACGTTCGATGAGGCCATGGCCCATTTCACCGTTTGCGCCCGTAATGAGTACGCCGGGTTTACGTATCTGTTCACTCATTGAAGTATTTTCATGGTTGTGTGTGTAAGCGGAAAAGAACTGCGGTTGGAACGACGGTCATATACTCGGAACATTGGAACCGCCACGTGAACTCCCGGGGCCCGGTCTAAAAGTTCGGGATTCTCCCGGTGGCATAGCCGGCCTGCGGTCTTCCGGAGCCGAAAGGTATTTGATCCACTCCAGCATCAGGGCAACGGGTTTTCCCTTTTTGAGAAACCCTTCGATTTTTGGATTCTTGACGGTCTGCAGCGTGTGCTGGTCCTCATTCCCGGAAACAAACAGGAACGGAAGCCGCTCGTATCCCTGAATAGTCCGGATGGTCCGATGCAGTGCTATCCCATCCATCACCGGCATAAACACATCAGAGACAATGAGGTCGATTTTTACCTCCGCCATTCTCGCTAGAGCATCTTCCCCATCTTCGGCGGAATGCACCTCATATCCCTCATCTTCGAGAACCGTGTGTATCAACTTCCGATACTCCGGCTCATCATCAACGACCAGAATTGTCATCGACTATCCATCTGCAAGTACGGTAACCAATATACGCCTTCGGATGAAATCAAACAACCGGGCCGGTACTCTCCTTATTTACCTTCTGGTCAACCGGGAAGGTTCGACTTCGCTCACCGCAGACGGTTGACCTACTCCTCAACCTGCGGGGAGGTAGGACGATCACCGGAAAACGCCGGGTCAAGCCGTCCTCGGTCGACCGGATAGCTGGTCTTTGAAACCACAAAAACCAGCGACCATGGACAGCCTGAGGACTCGCCCGCCTGCCGTTGACACCTCCAGAACTCTTTTCATTGATCATTGCTGACTGCTCATTGCCAATTGATTTACTTCATCCATTCTGCCATTTCAGAAAGTTTCAATGTCCCCTTCTTCAACGCGTATTCTTTCATTATGGTGAAGATCACCGGGGTGACAAGCAAAACATGAATTGCAGAGGTCAACATCCCGCCGATTGACGGGGCTGCGATCGGCTTCATGACATCAGAGCCGACTCCTGTACTGAACATAATCGGCAATAACCCGAACAACGTCGTCGCAACGGTCATCAGTTTCGGGCGAAGACGCAACGCCGACCCTTCAAACGTTGCATCATAAATATCCTGTTTCGTAATGGCGCCTCCACTGGCAAGTCGCTTGTCCAATGCTTCATGCAAAAACACCACCATCATCACGCCGGTCTGGACAGCAACGCCGTACAGCGAAATATATCCGACCCACACCGCAACGCTAAAGTTGTAGCCCAACATATATTGGAGATACACTCCGCCGATTAAGGCAAACGGGACAGAGAGCATTACCAATGCAGATTCAACCCATGACTTGAAGGTGAAATACAAGAGCATGAAGATGATGACGAAAACAACAGGAACGATAATCATCAACCGGTTTTGTGCACGAATCTGGTTTTCCCATTGACCGCTCCATTGTACCGTGTAACCTTTGGGAATTCTCAGCTCTTTCAAAAGCACCTCTTTTGCTTCTCCAACAAATCCTCCCATATCCCGTCCACGGACATTGAGAAACACAATGGATCGCAATTGAGCGTTTTCACTGGAGATCATCGGCGGACCGGGAACCATCTCGATGCTTGCCAACTGGTGCAGCGGGATGTACGTCCTTTTGGAAACAAATGCTCTGGAGTTCTCCGTCTGCAGTGTTCTGATGCGATTCGGGCCCGAGGGCTCCGGTTCAGCGGCAGCTCCCATTGCCGCCGGGTCGCTTGTTGTTTCTCCCGACATGCTTCCGCCTCCCGTTGAGGTACTCGCGGGGACAAGCAGGTTCTTCAAGGCCTCGACGGTATTCCTTGTCTCTCTCTCGTAGCGGACGCGGATCGGAAAGCGCTGCCGTCCATCGATCACCGTACCGATATTTTGCCCGCCGATTGCCGTCTCAATCACGTCCTGCACATCGCCGATGTTGATGCCGTACCGTGCAACGGCTTCACGATCAATCTTGATATCGAGAAAACGACCACCCTGTGTACGCTCCGCATACAGGTCTGCGGCACCGGGGACTTTTCCGAGTATCTGTTCCGCCCGGATCGCCAATTGCTCCAGTGTGTCAAGATCCTTTCCGAATATCTTCACGCCAAGATCAGTACGCACTCCCGTCGAGAGCATGTTGATGCGGTTGATAATCGGCTGCGTCCAGCCATTGCGCACTCCCGGAATCTGCAACTTCGCATCAAGCTCCGAGATGATATCGTTTTTCGTGATACCAGGGCGCCATTGGTCCTTCGGTTTGAGGAGAATGATTGACTCTATCATACTCACGGGGGCCGGGTCCGTCGATGTCTCCGCCTTCCCTGCCTTTCCGAGTACAGTCTCCACTTCGGGAACCGACATGATGATGGCGTCCTGCACCTGCATGATGCGGTTCACCTCGGTGATTGACGCGGAAGGAAGCGTCACGGGCATGAACAGCAAGCTTCCCTCGTCGAGAGGCGGCATGAACTCGGAACCTGTATTCATAATCAGCGGGATGGTAATAAGAAGGGCAATCAGGTTCACAGCCAATGTTGTCTTCCTGTATTTCAGCGCCAGCGTCAGTACCGGACGATACAACCTGTCAAAGAACCGTGAGAGTGGGTTCTCCATATCCAATCTGAATTTTCCACGCATCAACATCCCCAACAATACCGGAGTAAGCGTGATGGCAAGAATCGCAGATCCGGCAAGCGCAAACGTCTTTGTGAACGCAAGCGGCTGGAAGAGTTTTCCTTCCTGCCCTTCGAGGATGAATACCGGAAGGAAGGAAATAACTATGATGACGAGCGAAAAGAAAATCGCACGACCCACCTGTCTGGTAGCGCGGATGGTGTATTTCAGGTAATCACTTGCGCTGAGTTGCTCACCGCGCGCTTGTGCTTCAGACAGTTGCCGGTATGTGTTCTCGGCCATCACAATCGAAGCGTCAATCAGCTCTCCGATGGCAATGGCAATTCCTCCCAACGACATGATGTTGGAAGAAATCTTGAAGAGATTCATGAAGATGAATGAGATAAGAATGGCAATCGGCAATGCCAGCACCACCGACATTGCTGTTCTGAAATGAAACAGAAACACGAGAACGATAAGACATACAACAATGACCTCTTCGATCAGTGCTTCCTTCAACGTAGTGACAGAAGCTTCAATAAGCCCGGAACGGTCATACGCGGTCTTGATCTCCACTCCCTCAGGAAGGCCCGGGGAAATTTCTGCGATGCGCTCTTTGACCCGGTCAATCACGGTTTTGGCATTTTCACCGGTACGCATCACCACGATACCGCCAACGACCTGACCCTTGCCTTCCTTCTCCAGCGATCCGCGTCTGATGTCACCACCGAATTGCACCCTGCCGATGTTGCGGATGTAGACCGGCGTTCCATTCTGTCCGGAGCCGACAATGATGTTCTCCACATCTCTCGCGGATTGCACGTAACCCTGTCCACGGACGAAATATTCTGCATCAGAGAGTTCGATGATTTTCCCGCCAACATCGTTGTTCGAGCGCATGACGCCATTCTGCACATCAGCAAGTGTGATGTTGTATGCCCTCATCTTATCCGGATCGACATCAACCTGGTACTGGCGGACGAATCCGCCAATGGAGGCAACTTCCGCAACACCCTGAACTCCCTGGAGATTGAGCTTGACATACCAATCCTGAATTGACCGGAGTGTGCCGAGATCGTAATCACCTTCGAGGGTGTACCAGAACACGTGCCCGACACCTGTTCCGTCAGGGCCAAGTTGCATTTTCGCTCCCTGCGGCAGAGTCGATTGTACTGTGGAGAGTTTTTCCAGAACCCGGCTCCGGGCCCAATACAAATCCGTGGTTTCGTTGAAGATGATGTAGATGAATGACATGCCAAACATCGATTGCGCCCTGATCGCATGGACTTCGGGCACTCCCTGCAGTGCTGTCACCAGCGGGAATGTCACCTGGTCCTCCACAAGTTTCGGCGCACGGCCCATCCACTCTGTGAATACAATAACCTGATTCTCCGACAGGTCGGGAATGGCGTCGAGTGGTGTATTGGCGACCGACCAAATACCCAACCCGATGATGATCATGTAGAATACGATTACCACAAACCTGTTGCGTGCGGAGAAATCTATGATGTGTTCAATCATGTATGGCCTCGGTTAATGCAAAAAAAGGTTCAGGGTTGGAGGTTTGAGGTTGGAGATGTGAGAAGCTGGCAGGATCCGGATTCGAGATTCTGGATTCGGGATTCTGGTAGACAGCTTTCGATTACATTTCTCAGCTCGCGCTTCATCCCAATTCTCCGTTACTCCAAGACGTTTACTTTTCCACGATCAGTCTTCCCCGCACCATGCCCATGCCGCACGAGAACGCGATTTCACCTGTGTCGGCCGGCGTGAAGACGATCGTGGTTGTCTCACGGGCAGGAAGACGGCGGCGAATCCCGAGACTTTCGAATACCACTTCGTTCGTACAATCCGCATCTTCATCACGATAGAAATGCATTGTCACCGGCTTTCCGACCTTGACGTGTATGACCTCCGGACTGTATCTTCCTTTCACCAGAATGCCAACTTCGTTGTTGGCAGCATTTTTCTCTGCCGGTTTGAAATATTCAGACGGCCGGGCAAAGGGTTCCTCTGTTGGTGGCTCATTTTCCTTTTGAACCGATTCATTCGGACGTCGCAACTCACTCTCGGAGTCAATCAGGAATCCACCAGTCCCTGCAACCCGTTCTCCTTCCTGCAGTCCCTGCACAACCTCGGTATACGTTTCCGTGGACGCGCCGACTGTAACATCCCGCGGTTCAAAGGTGTTTGCCTGTACTTCCACCCACACTATGCTTCTCTTCCCTGTTGACATGATGGATGACGCCGGAACGACAAGTGTGTTGGTCGAAGGAACTCCAATCGCTGCTTTCACGTACATGTTCGGCTTCAACTTGCCCGCATGATTGGCGAAGATCGTCCTCACCCGCACTGTTCTTGTATCAGCATTCAGAACGGGATCAATGAAGGACACTTGCCCCTTGAATGTTTCATTTGGATAGGCGTCCGTGGTGACCCGAACCGTTTGTCCAATCTTGACAAACCGAATGTCTTTTTCATACATGTCCAGATATATCCAGACAGTGGAGAGATCGGCAACATCGTAGATATCCTCTCCCATGACGGCATAGTGTTGCGGATCCACGTTCTTCTTCATCACCGTTCCGCTAATCGGAGAAAGCATGGTGATGGTACGGGCAATCTCCCGGGATTCGGCCAGCTTCTTCACTTGTTGTTCGGTGAATCCCCAACGGATGAGTTTCTGTCGTGCTTGATCGTGAAGATCCACGGCACCGGCCACAACTTGTTCAGGTGCGTTCTTCATCTGCTCCCGGGATTCCAGTGCGAGCAGGTACTCTTGTTGCGCTGAGATTGCCTCGGGACTATACACATCGGCCACAGGATCTCCTTTGTTGACCGTCTGGCCTGTGTAGGTCAGGTACAGCTTGTCGAGCCGGCCGGAGAATCGCATACTGATGTGGAGATAGTTCGGCTCGGCAAAATCCACGACACCAATGGCAGTCAGCTCCTTTCGCAGCGTCTTTCTCTCGACAGTGGCAGTGGTGACATTTGCCATGACCCGTTGAGTCGGTGAAAGACTGATGCCTTCGATGTTTGTCACATGTTCTTCACCCACTGCTTGTTGCGTTGTCTTCTTGACAAGCGCCATACCGCAGACGGGGCACGCACCGGGTCTGTCCGATCGCACCGAAGGATGCATCGGACAGGTGTAGTACTCCTGTTCGGGTTCAGGCACTTGATCGACTTTTCCCTTGACCGACTCTGCTGCACTGCCTGATCCGCGTGAGATCAATTCCCGGCCGATCATTATCACAAGAGCCGTGGCGAGGACAGTTATAAGGATGTTCTTTTTCATCGCATTTCCTTTCATTGCTGAATCAGGGCTACATTCATCATCCCGACCTGTCGCTCGAGTTCCGTAACCGCCAGTTCAAACTGCATGCGCACCATCAGTGCCTCCATAGAAAGTTCCACCAGTGTCCGGTGGGCATCGACCAACATCAAGAAATCAACACCACCGTTTTGATAGGCAGTCATGCTTGCCTTGAGGGACTGTTGCGCCTGGGGGAGAATTACCGTTCGATACGCATCGAGTTGGTTTCTCGCGGATTGGGCTTTCACGTATGAATCTTTCACGTTCGACATCACCATGTTCCGCGAAGCACGCAGTGTCGCCGCGGATTTGCCGATTACCGCTCTCGCTTCCTCGACTCTGGCGCTTGCCTTCCCAAGAGTCCAGGGAGCAAACGGCAGGGTGATACCTGCGCTGATACTCCATCCCCGAAACTCATGGGCGGGAATGGAAACATATTGAACACCGAGTTTGATATCGGGAAGGTACTCGGACTGTGAAAGGGAGAGCATCCCCTTGCTTTCTTCCATGGCAAGTGAATCGTGGAGCAACATTGGTCTTGCCGTGAGCGCAAGCCGTTGGAGTGTATCAAGTGCAACGACGGGGGCAATAGTGTCGGCCAACACCACCCTCCCAAGCGTGTCGCCCGGCTCGCGGTTGAGTATTACCATCATCATCGCTTGTATACTTTGCTCCTGCTGCTGAAGAACCATCCTCTGGTTCTGCAATTTGGCAAGTTCAACATTTGCTTTCAGCACTTGCTGCAACGAGGCCTCTCCCACACCGAACTTCGTCTTCGCAATCGTCACGAACTGCTGCAGCAATCGTTCATTCTCGCGGTTCAATGCTATCGATTCTTGAACACGCCACAGTTCATAATACGCCGACTTAAGTCTCGCGATCACTTCTAATTGTGTTTCGTGGTGATTATGATGTGAATGCCTGACGCTGATTTCTGCAAGCTCCGTTTCCGTCGAGAGTTTGGACGGAAACCGGAACGTCTGCATGAGTTCAACCTTTTGCATCTGTGCTTTGTCCCATTGAAAGCCGGGCATCTCCTCCCGCATATAAGTCAATTCAGGATCACTCAATGCACCGGCCAGGCCGACCCCCGCGCGGGCAGCATCCACCTGATACAGTGATGCCTGAATCTCCGGGTTGTTGTTCATCGCTTCATCCACGAGTTGGCGGAGATCAAGAACCGTGGTCTGCACCTGACAGAGTGCGAGGAATGGAATAATGAAAGAGAAGAGTATCGGTACAATGTACTTCATACGCACCTCACGCGAAAGTCCGGGTAAATACAATGACCTGTCATCGGAAGTGTACACACACTTCACCCGACGAGGAAAGCCAGCGTGAGGTAGTTTAAATCAGCAGTGAGGAGGTGAAGATAGGAATATCTACAGCGATTGGAGGAGAAGAATCACTTTGAAGAGCCATCGAAGCCGCGGTGTGGAGAATCGAAACCGGAAGAACATTCACATTCGAAACAAGGGACTGCACTTTGGCCGCATCAGATAAACCCGTTTTGCCCTGGAGGAACTGAGTGGTATTTCGATCGGCAGCGATAACGGTAGTACAGCAAGAAGTGTCTTTTGCGTATGTAATTTGCAGCTCAATCGGGAACGCATCCTCCGCACACACACAGACGGAAAAAGGCCCTGACATGGACATGGGACATGACGCGATGATAATGGGCAGGCCAACATTAAAAATACCGAACGCCAGAGCCAGTCCGATTGCAATACTTCTATATGACTTTATGTTCTCCATGTTGGTGATATGATGGTACTTCTTTCCAGGAGCAAAAACAAATCTTCTTTTCCTGTCACCTCACAATCCTCATTTCCCAACCGCTTTTGCTGATTTCACCCGACAACCACTCTTGGAACCCGAGGCGTTATCAGGCAGGTCACCTCATAGGGGATAGTTCCAAGCGCACCGGCAATATCCCAACATGTTATCTCATTCCCACCATCATTCCCTATCAAGGTGACTTCGTCCCCTGGAGCCACCTCAGAATTGACTCCAACATCGACCATCAAATGGTCCATGCATATGGTTCCAACAACAGGATGCTTTTCTCCGCGAATGAGCACAACGGTTTTCCCTGTTAGCATACGCGAATACCCGTCGCCATAGCCGATCGGTACCGTTGCAATTCTTGTTTTGCTACTTGTATAGTATTTCCGCCCATAGGAAATGCTGGTGTTCGCATCAACATCCTTTACGAACGAAACCCGTGAGACGAGAGAGAGCACAGGCCTCAGTTGTTCAGATCCGGGGAGCCCATGCAACGGAGCGTATCCATAGAGCATGATACCCGGACGCACCATATCAAAATGCGATTCCGGAAGTGTGAGGATTGCCCCACTGTTCGACATGTGTCGCAGTGGAATTTCAATACGCTGCCGATCCAGGCGCTCCAACAGTGAAGTGAATCTGTTGAGTTGTTCACGGGCAAACGTTTGATCCGATTCCTCCGACGTTGCAAAATGACTGAACACACCGTGAAGTTCGATGGACTTCAATCCGGCGATTTTTCCGATGGAGTCAACTGCTGAGTCATGAGGAAATCCGAGCCGGGCCATTCCGGTATCGACTTTGACGTGGATTCTTGCCTTTCTCCGACGCTTGCCTGCAACCGACTCGATTGCCTGCGCTCCCTCCCAGGAGCTGACCGTCAGATCAAGACCCTCATGTATCGCATGATCGATCTGGTCTTCGGGGATGATCTCGCACACAAGGATCGGTGTTTCAATCCCCTCCCTCCTCAGTTCAAGACCTTCCGCCAATCGGGCAACAGCAAGGTAATCAATGCCACACCGGACTGCCTCCCGCGCTATGGCCTTCACGCCATGACCGTATGCGTTGGATTTCAATACCGCCATAATCTTCACGGCGGGCCCGATTGCACCTCGTACAGTCTGGAGGTTATTCCGAAACGCGGCCAGGTGAATAATTGCACGCGTGGATGATTCCATGAACGGCTTTCTCTCAGGTTCTTTGATTGATGACGTTATTGCAATATCGAAACGTCGGGGGTCATTCGCAAGACACCGCCACTGTGGATCGTGCTAAAATTTCGTGGCTCGGGTTATGCGCGGCGGACAAACGGGGACGGTTCGATTCGCTCACCGCAGGCGTTTGTCCTACTGCCTATTGATCTGAG
>CAZIHJ010000073.1:0-1172 GCA_964538485.1 uncultured Chitinophagales bacterium
CGGAGCGAGAACAGAATCACGGAAGATGTTGCTCATCAAATGATATCCTGAGGACACCTTTCGTCCGAGGATCTGTTTATTGCCAGTTGTTGGAGCGACGGGGCTGGCAAGGTAGGACAGAAGATCTTTGCACAAAAACAGTACAGCCCCGGCGAACACCGTCGGGGCTGTTTGTTTTGATAAGATGAACGGAGGTTTATCCGAGATACGCCCGCAGTTGTTTACTGCGTGAGGCGTGGCGGAGGCGCCGGATGGCCTTTTCTTTAATCTGCCGTACACGCTCACGGGTAAGTTTGAATTTCTCCCCTATTTCCTCAAGCGTCAACGAATGCTCGCGACCCAGCCCGAAGTAGAGTCGAATCACTTCGGCTTCACGGTCGCTCAACGTGGAAAGCGCCCTCTCCACTTCCTTGCTCAGTGATTCCTTCATCAACTCATTGTCCGGCGCCGGCTGGCGTTCATCCTGGATAACGTCGAGTAGGCGGTTATCCTCGCCCTGCGCAAACGGGGCATCCATGGAGAGATGACGGCCCGAAATCTTCAGCGTGTCGGAGACTTCGAACAACGACATATCAAGTTCTTCCGCCAGCTCGCTTGCACTCGGCTCCCGCTCAAATTCCTGTTCGAGTGTGCTGAATGCCTTGCCAATCTTGTTCAACGCACCGACGCGGTTGAGCGGCAGGCGCACAATACGGGACTGTTCCGCCAACGCTTGCAGAATGGACTGACGGATCCACCACACGGCATATGAGATGAACTTGAACCCGCGTGTTTCATCGAATCGTTTTGCAGCTTTGATAAGGCCAAGGTTTCCCTCGTTGATCAAGTCGCCGAGAGAAAGTCCCTGGTTCTGGTATTGCTTCGCGACACTGACGACAAACCGGAGGTTTGCTTTCGTCAGTTTTTCCAGCGCGCGCTGGTCACCCTTCTTGATCCGCTGCGCAAGTTCGATCTCCTCCTCGGGCTTGAGGAGGTCCACTTTGCCAATTTCCTGCAGATACTTGTCGAGAGACTGGCTCTCACGATTTGTATACTGCTTGGTAATCTTTACCATTCATTCACCTCGTTGTGTCGAAATCCATGTCTCTTCATTGTGTATCAATCCGGTCGACGATGCCGACAATGCTTGCATCGACCGGGGCAAAGTCCACGGGAAGCGGGATCACCGCCTC
>CAZIHJ010000073.1:1272-14645 GCA_964538485.1 uncultured Chitinophagales bacterium
TCTGATCGGGCCATTGAGAACAATTCAATCGCATGAAATACCGTTGCGTAACAAAAGAATTTTCCCATCGCCTGCCGCAAAATGGAAGGGCGGGTATTTCCGCAAAGATGATCGATGAATACATCGGTATGCACAACGATCTTCGGAACACTCAATGTGCTTTTCCATGCTTCATCAGCCGTTTTTGGAATGGCGCATTTCCTGTTGCGGCCCCTTCCGAAAGCAGGAATTTTATCACCTGCTCCCTTGGCTCCAATTGAATACCTGCAATCCGTTCAATCTCCTCTTCTGTCACCTCGCGCTCCCTTAGAGCGGAAGACAAGGCCGTGCTGCTCACACGTACCTGCAACTTCGTCCCCGGTCGGAGATCCATTTGATCGACAATGGAAACAGGCAGACGAATCGTTCCGTCCTTTTCAATCTCCGTATCGAACTCTGCGCTTTTCCGCTGCATCACGCCACCTTACTCAGAAAGCTTGTCCCGGCCAGCGTATTCGGCACACCGAAAAACTCTGCAACTGTTTTGCCAAGGTCTGCAAAAGTTGAACGCGTCCCAAGCGCATTTCCGGATTTTCCAGATGTGGTCACACACAAGACGGGCACATATTCCCGTGAGTGGTCTGTACTTGGCGTAACCGGATCATTACCATGGTCTGCGGTAAGTATGAGCAGGTCGTTCTTGCCGAGTGTTTCAATAATTGCGGGAACAGCATGATCAAATTCTTTGAGCGCTGTAGCAAAACCCCGTGGATCGTTTCGATGACCGTACAGTGTATCAAAATCAACAAGGTTGGTAAAGACAAAACCTGAACTCATTGCCCGCGACGATTTGATGGTCTGGCGGATTCCCTCGGCATTCGATTTTGTATGGATCTTTGTCTTCAATCCCCGGCCAGCGAACAGATCATCCACTTTCCCAATCCCTGCTGTATCCACGCCCGCGTCAGAAAGAACATCGAGCAATGTCTTGGATGGTGGCAGGAGTGAAAAGTCACGCCGGTTTGTTGTTCTCGTGTATGCGCCGCCGGACCCGACAAACGGTCGCGCGATCACCCGGGCAACGGCAAATTCATCAACGCACACTTTCTCCCGTGTCAACTGGCAAATCTGGTAGAGGCGATCAAGTGGAATTATCCCTTCGTGCGCAGCAATCTGAAACACCGAATCTGCTGACGTGTATACGATCGGGAAGCCCGTCCGGACATGCTCATTTCCCAGTTGTTGAATAATAGCAGTGCCTGATGCGGTCGTATTGCCAAGAAATCCCGTGCAGCCGGTAACATGAAGAAACCGTTCGAGCAATGTCGCCGGGAACCCCTGCGGAAATGTCGGAAACTCTCGCTCAGTAATAAGCCCGCACAATTCCCAATGGCCTGTGGTACTGTCTTTGCCTCTGGAGACTTCAATCATCTTGCCAAAACTTGCACGCGGCGAAGGAACCGGCGGGATTCCACTGATATCGAGAATATTGCCAAGTCCGAGAGTCTGCAGGTGCGGAAGATTCAGGCCCCCGACAGCACGCGCAGTATTCGCCAGTGTATTGCTCCCTGCATCACCGAACTGATGCGCGTCGGGAAGCTCGCCTGCTCCAACACCATCAAGCACAATACACACAACTTTTCTTGCAGCCAGTGTCGTTACCCTCAGATAGCAAAGAGGAACCCCGGAAAACGGGATTCCTCTTCAACGTAAACAGAATGTCGATCGATACGCTTCAACCCTTTCGCCACTTCCCCAATCGATACGATGAAGAAAGCAGAAAGTTGTCAGACCGGCAGGCCGGAGTTACGCGTAGACTTCCTTTTCGTTGCATTTGCACACCTGAACACGGCGTTCGTTGAATTTCCAACTCGGACTGACCCGTGAGCGCTCGGATGATACCATAAGAATCGGTTGATAAATCGCGCCGCACACCGGGCACTTCGAGCCCTTCATTGCCGCTGCCTTGGTTGCCTTATCGGCAAATGTCTGCTGTTTAGCCATTGTCCCCTAATCCTTTCTGAACATGTTGTTTACTAGAACACTCTTACCAGATTGCCACCATCTTCCATTGCTTTGTCAAGTACACGCAATGTTCCGGCAACCAGTCCTTCTTTGTCCATTCCCTCTGTCAACCCGCAGACGCCAGCACTCACTGTCACAGACAGGGTCGTCGTATCCAGTGTGATGATATAGCTGGCTATTTGCTTGCGCACTTTTTCCGCCCAGAGATATCCTTCACTTGCTGCGGTATTGACAAGAAGAACCCCGAGTCGATCAGCTTCCATCCGGCCAATCACGTCGTACAATCGCGTGTTGCCTTTCACAATCTTGGCAACATGCGTAAGTATGGCGTCGAACCCGTCCCGCCCATACCGGCTGATATGCTCGTGCATTCCATCCACGGCAATGGAGACGTACGCAAGTTCGGTTCCGAAGTCCTCCGAGCGCTGCACTTCTTCCTCGAGTTTCTTCATGAAGTGTTTCTTGGTGAACGAACCCGTGAGTTGATCAACCACCACAAAGTCTTTCACCAGATCATTCATGTACAGTACTTCAAGAATCGATGCTGCGCTCTCCACAAGTCGGTAAATAGTCTCGACTTCAATTCCCGTGAAGTTTGATGTGTTCTTGCTTTCGAGCGTCAACACACCGTAGCATCGATTTATTGAACTGATCGGCACACACAGGAACGAGCCGTGCGAACCAATTCTTTCCAGAGTATGAAATCTCATCGCAGGTTGAGCGCCCAGATCGTCAATCGTCTCAAGATGATTCGTCCGAATCGCTTTCCCGACGATGCTATCATTGAAATCCACCAGGTCACCCTGGCTTACATATGCCTCTCCCGATCGATTCACCACTCTCTGCAAAACCCATCCACGCCGGTCCTCCGCGAACATCGTAATCGTCAGGTGGTCCCAGTTCACAAGCCGACCTGCTTCTTCCGCAACACAATTGAGAATGGTCGACTCACGTGCATCTGATCGCACACGATCCTGCATACGTCGGATCGATGTCAGAAGTTCTGATTCGAGCAAGAGATCGTATTTCTGAGTATAGCTCTTTATCAATGCCGATACCAGCTTGGTGAAGTTGCCAAGCAGGTCGAATGTCTCAGGCCCGAACGCATCCTCCGCCTTGCTGTCTGCGATAATCACTGCAACAGGAGCATTGTCTTTCGCACCATTGAGAAAATACACCGGCACACCGACAAAGGACTTAATGTATTCCGGAGACTCGTAGTAATGGATCACTTCCTTCTCCGATACCGGGTTGACACGACCGAGCAATTGTGGCTTCCCGGTCGTAGCGACCTGACTGACGACATCATCGCATAGTTCGAGTCTTTTGCCGGCGATAAAATTCTGGCTGTCTGTTGCCCACGCTTCCAGCACCAGTTGCCGCTTCTCCTGATTGGCCCAGAAGAATGCAACCGAATGGGCAAACAGGACTTCTTTCAGCGCACCGAGGACTTTATTCAATAAGAAATTGAATTCACTTCTCGGTTCTGCATCATTACGGAAGATATCCGAGTCGAGATCAAAAAAATCTCCGATTTCAAACTCGCGCGGCTTTTCTTCCTTTGTGACAAGTGCTACAGGTTGTACAGTTCTTGTTGATGGTACCACTACAGATTCTTCCTCTTGTATCTCCTTCACCACGTACTTCGGACTGGATGATTGGAAATCATCGAAGAGAAGTTTCTTCATATGACCTTCGGGGGATTGTGAATACAAGTCCTCTTTGTCTTCCTCGTCGCCAAACCCGAAGATGGCTCTTCTCTTCTTCTTCCACGACGCATACAGAAATGCGCCGGCCCCCAGGAAGATCGCCCCACAGATGATTCGCCCCACCGGCGAACCAAGAAAAAACCCGATGATGAGTGTTACAAAAGCGGCAACAGCAACAACTCCGTTCACGGACGTTAGCCTCGCACGCAACGCCATGAATGTTGCACTGCCGACACCTCGGGTCAATTCCCACCTCTTATTGGGTTAGGCAAGTTAGAAAACGCTGAAATCTAAGCAAATACAGCAGGAAAGTCAAGGAATTATGCAGGAGAAAGAGGGAAGACGAACTCAGTGCATCAGATTCACTCGACGGGGTAAAGATGGTAGGAACGGGCTCGCGCGCGGAAACCCCTTGTGGCATTGATCCAATCGCTATCCAGGAGTTCCAAAGGTCTTGAAACAAGCTGATTGACAATGCTATTCGACCCAAGAAGTCGTTTGAGAAATGACCGGTTGACAACGACAGAGTCCGGATAAGACTGCATGATCTTTCGGAGAACAAGAAATCCGGAGAGTGTGGGACTCAGCTCATTGGGACCAGTTATGGTAACTTCCACTCCTGAACAGTTCCTTCCCCGAAATTTTGAACTTGTCGGAGCGAACTGCGTTGAAGCAAACCGCACACCTGGAAGGTGCAGACTGTTGAGAGAATCGGCGAGTGCAAAGCCGTTCACGAATGGTGCACCGATAACTTCAAATGGACGCGCAGTCCCACGGCCTTCTGACATGTTCGTCGCCTCGATAAGACATGTTACCGGATAGACAAGAGTTGTAGCTGGCGTTGGAATATTGGGTGAAGGTGGAGTCCATTTCAGTCCGGTATCTGCCCAGAACATTGTTCGCTTCCACCCTTCCATCGGAACGACAATCAAATCCACTCTGCTGCCGGAAAGCCATCGCTCATCGTTGATCATGCGCGCAAGTTCTCCGCATGTCAATGCATAAACAATGGGAATCGGGTACATGCCGAGGAAAGACTTAAGCGAATCTTCCATAACCGGACCATCAACCTTCATCCCACCCAACGGATTGGGTCGATCAAGAACAACGAACGGAATTCCCTTTTCGGCTGCGGCTTCCATTGCAAGTCCCATCGTGCTGATGTACGTATAGAACCGTACTCCCACATCTTGAATATCGTATACAAGCACATCGACATTTTTCAGCATCTCTGTGGTCGGCTTTTTTATCTTACCATAAAGCGAGATGATAGGAATTCCGGTCCGCTCATCAACACTGTCATGTACACTCTCCCCTGCTGCAGCAACTCCGCGCACACCGTGTTCAGGCCCAAAGAGCACAACGATATTGATGCCTCGTGCGACCAGGGTATCAACAAGAAGCTCGCCTGAAGAAAGCCGACCGGTCTGGTTGGTGATGAGGCCGACGCGTTTATTCTGCAACAACTCAAGCCGTTGTTCAATCAGAATGTCCGCGCCAACCCTGACACGGGTTTCACTGTTGCACTGAACGAAACACACCAGTGTTGAGATGAGAAGTATTGAGAGAGATCGCAGCATCAGAGGTTCACTTTAGACTTCACAATACACCAGGCAGCGATGGTCATGCCATCCCAAATGGCACCCTCCCGGATCTTTGTATCAATCTCGCTGGCGGAGATTTCAATAATCTCGAACTCCTCGCTTTCATCCGGAGTTCCACCGACATGATAGAGTTCCCGCGCAATGTACACGTGGCACATTTCATCGGTAACGCCATTGTACGGGTTGAATTCCCCGGCCATAAAGAACCTGTTCGAAGCGTAACCGGTTTCCTCCGCCAGCTCATGCCACGCCGTTTCATCGTATGTCGACCCATCCTTCACACTGCCGCACGGAAACTCCAGGCTTTCTTTGCCGGCCAGATAGCGGTATTGGTTGACCATGACCACTTTGCCGGATGTGGTAATCGGAACGACCATCGACGAGCCGTTGGTCTGGACGTAGTTGTATTCCCCCTTCTTGCCGGAAGGGAGTTCGTACTCATCACGTTTGTACGTCCACCAGGGATTCTTGACAACGATAGTTTCGGAGAGTTTCTTCCAGGATTTCAAGGCCATAGTCGCTCCGGAAAAGAAACGGGGCGATCTATGACAACCGCCCCGTGCAATGGATTATGCATCATGAATACTACACCAGCTCGCTCTCGCCGAAAAAGAACGCCACTTCAATCTTTCCATTCTCCGCTGAATCCGAGCCATGCACAATATTCTCGCCTTTGTTGTCGGCGTACAGCTTGCGGATTGTTCCCTCCGCTGCATCCTTCGGATCTGTGGCGCCGATGAGCGTACGGTAGTCTGCCACCGCGTTTTGCTTTTCCAACGCGATGGGCACAACCTGACCGCTGGTCATGAACTCCACAAGGCCGTCATAAAATGGCCTGCCTTTGTGTACGGCGTAAAAAGCACCAGCCGTCTCCTTCGTCAACCGGATCTGTTTCATGCCCAAAACCTTGAAGCCGGCTTTTTGTATTCGAGCAATCACTTCCCCTTGAAGATTCTTCCGGACACAATCCGGTTTGAGTATTGCAAGCGTGCGTTCGACTGCCATTATTGTGTGTGACCTTTCTTGATTGAATGATTAAGCTGTGACTGATTGTTTTCGCCCTAAGAACCATGCAAGCCAGACACCACCGAGCCCCCATCCGGCAACGTGGTCAATGATCTCGCCGAAGAGATAATGCCATGGTGTTTCCCACCAGTTTGCCATCATTAACGAACTCTGCAGGACGGTGAAGCCGACAAACGCGAGAACGAGGCATATCCTTCCTCCGAAGCCGTTCAACTTCTCGCGGGTACTCCACATAACGTAGGCAAGAATAAAGGCAGCAATGAAGTTGATGATGAACCCATATATCATCTTTCCTGTCATCTCTCCGGAATACGTCTGATGATAGTGCACCATCGCCCATGGTTTTCCAACCATGGCTTCGCCCATTTTTTCGTGCTCCTCCTGTGTGCTGCCGGGTGGGAGATTCGGAATTGCGTACACACCGTCCTCCGTCAGATTTTCGGAGAGCGTTGACAGAATTGCATCCTGCTGAGCGGTATACTTCATCGACCCTTCGTGAACAGGCAACACCATCCACGACATCGCCTGGTACACAAAGACGATAATTGCGGCAACGATCGAACCAATGAGAACGTTTTTCATGAAACCTCCTGTTTGGTGGGAAACAATGGTTTATGTTCTCTTGCGCTTCGTCTTCCCGGCCTTTTTCTTCGCACTACTCACGGCTGCCTTCTTTTTACTTTTACTTTTTGCCTTTCGACCTTTTACTTTTGCCTTTTTCGTTGTCTTTCGCAGCGCCTTCTCCATCGTCTCACCCAACAGAGCAGGACTCTCCACAACATGAATCCCTGCCGCTTTCATCGCGGCCATTTTCTCGGCAGCCGTTCCTTTGCCACCGGAGATGATTGCACCTGCGTGTCCCATCCGGCGACCGGGAGGAGCGGTGCGTCCGGCAATGAAACCCACCACTGGCTTCTTGACATGCTTCTTGATGTAGGCGGCAGCTTCCTCTTCCGCCGTTCCTCCGATTTCACCAATCATGATAATCGCATCAGTACCACTGTCTTCGTTGAACAATTTGATCGCATCGATGAAGCGCGTGCCGATGATCGGGTCGCCGCCAATGCCGATGCACGTGGATTGCCCGAGTCCGCGCTCGGTGAGTTGCCAGACGGCTTCATAGGTGAGTGTACCACTGCGTGAAATGAGTCCAACCCGCCCTTTCTTGTGAATGAACCCCGGCATGATACCAACCTTGCATTCGCCGGGGGTTATGATCCCGGGACAGTTGGGCCCAATGAGGCGGACATTTTTCTTCTGCACGTATTCATACGCCTGCACCATGTCACGCGCCGGTATTCCTTCGGTGATACAAACGATTAACCCAACTCCTGCATCGGCTGCCTCCATAATGGCGTCGCCTGCAAACGCAGCGGGCACAAAAATCACCGACACGTCGGCATTTGTTGCCTTTACTGCATCGGCGACCGTATTAAAAACCGGGACTTCCTTCGTGAAGACATCCTTCTCATTTCCTTTATACCTAGTGCCACCCTTGCCGGGTGTAACACCTGCGACCACATTCGTGCCGTAGTCGATCATCTGTTTGGTGTGGAATGTTCCTTCGCCGCCGGTAATACCCTGCACAACGAGTCTGGTTTTCTTGTTAACGAGTACGCTCATTCAGTAATTCCTGTATTTGGGATTATAGATTGTAGATTCGAGATACTGGTTTCGATAGTTTATTGTGTAGATTAATTCTTCACATACGTTTGTGTCAGATAGAACAACACCTGTTGCAGATCACTCTCCGATGCTTCAAGTCCGTTCTCCACCATGCGGGCGACAAGCTCTGCGGCTTCATCAGCCGATGTTGGCGGAGTTCGTTCGATGTTCTTGAGTCCATGACACTGCGTGCATGTTTCTTCAAAGAGAGTTTTCGACGCTACCAAATCGAAATTCAGGCCGTCGGCTGCTGTCAGTGGCTTCGCAGTGGTATGCGCAACCGACTTTGACTGCGCAGATTCGTTTTCCTGCCGGCGTTTCTGCTGGAATCCCCTTTGCAGATCCGGAGAAATCGCAATCAGGTACGTCGCTACAAACCACTGTTCCTGTTCGCTGATCGGATTAAACACCGATCGCTCTGCCATGCGACTGACTGTTTGAACCCAGTTGTCAGGTGTCCGCGGTTTTACAAGTACTGTCCTCAGGTCGTGACACTGCACGCATTTTGTCAATAGCACATTGCGACCCGTTTTGAAACTCGCTGTGGTTGCCAGATCATCGAACGAAGCTTCGTCCGGCAGTCCTGATTTTGGGAGAAGCTGGCGGACGCGGGCAACATTTTCTTCGCTGAATGCATTCCCGCCAACAGCGCTCTGATGCAGATAAACTTCCTTCAGCGCAAATGGTACCGATAAGCCAATAAGCAGAAATGTACAGATAAATAATCCGGTGCCGAGTACCGGAACAAGTTCAGACTCCATATGCTTGTAGAACCTGACAATGATAATCTTGACGATCAGGATGGCGCCGATAGTCAGACCAAGCATGAGATGCGCAACGGTTCGGGCCGGAAACTCCACCTGGTACATCCAGAGCCGCGGAATCATCTGCGCCATCAGATAGATATAGATAATGCCGTACGCGTATCCGATTGATCGATGGAGCAACATCAATCCACGGGGCGCCGAGCTTCTCAACTTCTCGTGATCGAACGGATAACCCCAGAGCTTGTACATCAGGAATGTGCCTGCGGCGCTGAGAAGCAGGAACACAATACCAAGCACCGCGTTGCCTATGGTGTCCACCCGCTACTTCTCCTGACTCTGATGTGCGGTTTCAAGAAAGTCGCCTACCTTAAGAATCGTCACCTCATCGAATTGCTTCCCGAGCAATTGCACGCCAATGGGGAGTCCACTTGTGTCATTTCCGTACGGCACGCTGATTCCCGGAATACCGGCAAGGTTTGCAGAGACAGTATAAATATCAGAAAGGTACATCTGCAATGGATCGTTCATTTTTTCACCGAATCTAAATGCTGTTGTCGGCGAAGTGGGAGTTAGAATGCAATCCACGTTCTTGAATGCATTGAAAAAATCATTCTGAATCAGTCTCCGCACCTTCTGCGCTTTCCGGTAATATGCATCGTAATAGCCCGACGACAGTACATACGTCCCAAGCATAATCCGGCGTTTTGTTTCAGCGCCGAATCCCTCGTTTCGGGACTTCACGTACATCTCACGAAGATCCCTGGCACCCGTAGACCGATAACCATACCTTGCACCGTCGTACCGAGCAAGATTTGACGACGCTTCAGCGGTCATTAACACATAGTACGTGGAGATATTGTATTGAGAGTGCGGGAGTGCAATCTCTTCAATTACAGCTCCGGCACTTCTGAGTGCATCAATGGCTCTCTCAACCGCTGACCGTACCTCTTCGTTCAATCCATCACCAAATGCTTCCTTCGGCAACCCTATTCTTAATCTCCGAACATCCTTTGTCAGTGATGCAGTGTAGTCGGGAACCGGAACCTGTGCCGAGGTCGAGTCCATTGGATCATGCCCGGCGATTGCCTGCAATACCAACGCGGCATCGGCAACGGAATGCGCAAACGGACCGATTTGATCAAACGAAGACGAGAGTGCAACAAGTCCGTAACGCGAAACGCGGCCATACGTTGGTTTTAATCCCACCACTCCGCAGAAGGACGCCGGCTGGCGGATTGAACCACCGGTATCCGATCCAAGAGCCGTATGAGCCATGCCTCCGGCAACAGCAACGCACGAACCACCGCTCGATCCTCCCGGTACTCTGGTTTCGTCAATGGGATTCAGGACGGGACCATACGCGGAGTTTTCCGTCGATGACCCCATTGCAAATTCGTCCATGTTGGTCTTGCCGATGATGACGGCGTCTTCGGCCTCAAGGCGTTGCACCGCTGTGGCATCGTAGAGAGAAACAAAACTCTCCAACATCCTTGAGCCGCAGGTGACACGCTCATCTTTTATGCAGAGAACATCCTTGATGGCAACGACCATTCCCGCAAGTGTCCCGGCATTCCCATCCTTGAGTTTCTTGTCTACAGTGCGGGCTCGACTGAGAGCTTTTTCCTCAAAGACGGAAAGAAAGGCATTCAAGTGTTTCTTCTGATGAATTGCGCTGAGAAACGTCTCTGTAATGCGCTCACATGTGGTCGCGCCCTGTGCGATGAGATCTCGTGAATCGGCAAAGGTACGTTGGGTTCTCAAGCAAGAAACCTGAAGGTCAATATTGTTGCGGATAAGCCGAACGCCTGGTTATCCGGGCGAAAAGAACGGGGCGGCAGCTGGTTACTGAACCGGCGTCAAGCGGTACAACCCTTACGATGATTTCTTCTCCGGCTTGTCATCAAGATGCTTCGTCTCCGTCGTGACATCATTCTCGATCTCACGCGTTGCCTTCTTGAATTCCCTGATGCCCTTGCCGAGCCCCTGCGCCAGCTCCGGAATCTTCTTTGCGCCAAAAAAGACGAGAATGACAAGAACGATAAGAATGATTTCTGTTGCGCCGAGATTGCCCATGATTATCTCCTTCCGCCTGCGGCGGAGATTAATGAATGTCCCGTTGTACGGGAAACAAAGCTCTCAATGATCGATCTGAATACTTTCTGCCCATCGGTAAATCTGAGTAAAGGATCTGAAGCGCGTTCCGGATGCGGCATCAACCCCATCACGTTCCCATGCTCATTTATGATCCCCGCGATATTTGCCAGCGAGCCATTGGGATTTGCTTCCGGCGTGATCGTTCCTTCTTCGTTGCAATAGCGAAAGACAATCTGTTTGTTCTCTTCAAGCCCGGCAAGTGTTTCGGGATCGGTAAAATAATTTCCATCGCCATGAGCAATCGGAATTGCGAGCACTTCCCCTTCTGCACACTGGTTGGTGAACCGCGTATCGGTGTTCTCCACGCGCAAATGAACAAACTTGCAAACAAATTTCAGCGAAGCATTCCGCAACAGCACTCCGGGCAACAACCCGGCTTCCACCAGCACCTGAAATCCATTGCAAATCCCAAGGACGGTGCCCCCTTCGTTTGCAAATCGCACAACTTCTTTCATCACAGGAGAGAACCGCGCAATCGCGCCGCAGCGGAGATAATCGCCATACGAGAACCCGCCGGGAAGAATAATCACGTCGGCATTCTTCAGATCGGCGTCCTTGTGCCAGAGAAGCTCTGCATCATGGCCGAACACTTTTGTGCAAGCGTAGTAAGCATCATGATCGCAATTGGACCCCGGAAACACCACCACACCGAATTTCAGACGTTCGCCCGTCATCCGATCTTCTCCACCTCGAAATGATAATCCTCCATCACTGGATTGGCCAGAAGTTTCCTGCACACCTCTTCTGTTTTCTGCCGCGCCTCGGCTTCCGTCTTCCCGTCAACTTTGAGTTCAATGTACTTTCCCATCCGAACTTCCTTGACGTCACCCACGCCGAGCGACGAAATCGCGTGTTCGACTGCCTTGCCCTGCGGATCAAGAATGGATTTTCGCAATGTCACCCGAACACGAGAGAGATACACAGTGGCCGCCGTTAAATATCGAGCTTTGATGGTTCGATGGATTCTTCTTCTTCAATCTTCTGTTGATGATGGAGCAGATTCTTGATTGTACTCCCGACATATCGGACAACACCGAGAATAATAAACAACGTCAAGAGGGGAAGGATGGCGCTGCCGCCCGTGACAAACACAACGACGATCGCCAATGCAAGGAAAATGAACTTCCAGGGTTCCTTTGTGAGCGCACGTTTCGATATCTTCGGGAGCGTGTCATACTTCACCTTGCTCACCATCAGCAATGCCAGTGCAGGCGAGATCCACGGCAACATCATTGCGGCAACCGGTTGCAGGCCGGACGACAGACTCCAATAGTTCAGTGTAAACGATGCAATAGTAAGAGCGCTTGCCGGCGTCGGCAAACCCGTGAAGTGATCCTTGTCGAATCCCACGAGCTGCGTGTTGAAGCGCGCAAGTCGCAATCCCGCGAAAATCATCAACACCGAACTGAGCAGGATGCCCAATCCGCCCAGTTGGTACAACGACATTTGATATACAAGGAAAGCGGGTGCGGCGCCGAACGACACCACATCCGACAACGAATCAATTTCAACGCCGAACTCCGACGAGGACTTGGTTATCCTCGCCATCACGCCGTCGAGCGAATCGAACCCTGCCGCGAGAATAATGAACCACGAGGCAGTTCCGAAGTTTCCCTTGCTGGCTTCTATGATCGAGAGGAAGCCGCAGAACATATTCAGTACTGTGAATAAACTCGGGACAACAGCGCGTGTGATTTTCATGGGGTTTCCGGATCGTTCAACATCGGTGGCAAATTACGAAACCACCGCAAGAACGGTCTCACCTGCGACCGTTTTATCACCCAACTTCACCTGTACAGTCACGTTGCGCGGCATGATCACATCCACACGGGAACCAAAACGAATCATTCCGAATCGTGTACCCGCTACGGCAGCATCACCAACCTTCACTTCAGCAATAATGCGCCGTGCGACAAAACCTGCTATCTGCTTAAAGAGTACCTTCGTTCGTCCGTTCTCAACGCCGATATGCGTCCGCTCATTGCGTAGCGATGATTTCTCCTCGTAGGCAACGAGATATTCACCGGGATGATACTGGTAGTGTTGGACTGTACCGGTGATCGGGTAGCGGTTGACGTGGACATTCAACGGAGACATAAAAATACTGACTTGCACCGCTTCCCCCTTCACGTACTCATCACCAACGATCTCTTTAATAACCACCACTTCACCATCAGCAGGCGAAATTACAAGATTGTCCCCCTGCGGCGTTGTACGGTCGGGGTCGCGGAAAAAATTGATGGTAAAAACGAGGAAGAGGACAAGCAGACCGATAATGGAGAACTTCACGAGTTTCCATTCGATGGAGTAGAAAGCGACAAGAGATCCAACAATTGTCAGGATGGCGATCACTGCAACGACGTCATATCCGTATCTTGTAATCACTCTGATTCCTTATATCAAGCGATACCGCAAACACGGTTCCGGAATTCAACACATGCGCC
>CAZIHJ010000074.1:0-1483 GCA_964538485.1 uncultured Chitinophagales bacterium
GAATAAGGGATAGATGGATAAGTGGATTGATGATTGAATCATTGACGATTTGATGATTGTCAGATTTTGGTTCTTCGTATTTGTTTAGGATTTGGAGTCTTATGATTTGGATTTTCCCGCACCGCGGGACGCCATAGCCGAGATTCCTATGCTCAATTCGTACAGCAAAACCAGCGGAATCGTCAACAGCACCATGCTGATCGGGTCGGTGCCGGGAGTAAGCACAGCCGAGAGAATCAGAATACCCACGATTGCGTGTCTGCGATACTGGCGCATGAACTCCGGCGTCAGGATGCCGAGCTTGGAGAGAAACCACGACACCATCGGCAATTCAAACACCACCCCTGCCCCCAACATGACGCTGATGATGAAGCTCATATACTCGTTGATGGCAATGTTGTTTTCAATCTCGACTGTGCCGAACGCGGAAAAGAACGTGAGTGCGGAGGGCAACATGACAAAGTAGGCAAACGCGATGCCCGCCAGGAAACAGAACGATGTGAAGAACACGATGGCGGCAACGTGCTTGCGTTCTTTGGGCATCAACCCCGGAGCAATGAACGCCCAGATTTGATACAGGACGTTCGGCACGCTGAGGATGAGGCCGCCAACAAACGCCACTTCCATATACAGAAAAACCTGTCCAAAGGGTTTGAGGTTTTGGAGATGGATTGGTTGCTGCCCGGGTGCGAGGTTCTGGTTGATGTTAATGACCGGACCGAGCAAGGCAACGTTCATAATCCAATCAATAAAATACCAGCAGATCGCCGAGCCCACGACAAGTCCTACAAGCACCTTAACAACGCGCCACCGCAGTTCCTCAAGGTGATCGAGGAAGGACATTTCGTCGGGGGAGTGTTCGTCCTCAGTAGTTTCTGAAGTGCTCATTGTTTAAAGGGCATCAGGAACGAAGATTCGGATAAAGGGGGAAACCCGCACACAACTCTTCCACCTTCCTCGCCTCAGATTGATACACATCCTTCTTGCCGATGTTGACGATCACTTCATCAATCAACTCACCGATGATTCCCATTTCCTTCTCCTTCATCCCACGCGTTGTTAAGGCAGGAGTGCCAATACGGATGCCGCTGGTGATGAGCGGACTCTTGTCGTCGAACGGCACGGCATTCTTGTTCACCGTAATGCCGGATTCATCGAGAGCTTCCTGAGCGTCTTTTCCCGTGACGTTCTTGCTGCGCAGGTCAACGAGCATCAGGTGGTTGTCTGTTCCGTTGGAAATGATGTGGTAACCAAGGGACACGAGCTTCGCTGCGAGGGCCTGCGCGTTCTTGATCACTTGCTTGCCGTATACTTCGAACTCCGGTTGCAACGCCTCCTTGAAAGCCACGGCCTTTCCCGCAATAACATGCATCAATGGCCCGCCTTGAATACCCGGGATTACCATGGAGTCGAGCAGCTCTGACATTTTCTTGGTACGACCTGATTTTGGTGCGACGATCCCGAACGGATTATCAAAATCCTT
>CAZIHJ010000074.1:1583-14581 GCA_964538485.1 uncultured Chitinophagales bacterium
TCGTTGTTTACCCGGTAGTACGTTCCATGATACGCGAACCCCAAACGGTACGCGACCCTGTCGAGCCACTGTGCCTGCGGGTCCCGGTTTCCGATCCGCTCTGCTCCGGCGCCAATACGAAAGCTGTTCCGTAAGCCATTGAGATCAGAGTTCTCCCAACCTTGATTGAAATAGTCTGCAGCGAGAAGATAGCGCTCACCTGACTGGTATGCGAGGCCAACGCCCAATGAAACCGGTACGCTTACCCTGCCTGATGTTTCGTCTGAACTGTCGCGCTCTGCGGTATACTCGTAATAGAACTGGCGGGTGCTTTTCAGATTGCCGCGTGATGTAACGACCACACCAATCGATAGCGGTTGTAGCGACTCGCTGGCTTTTCCAAAGCCGGTGAACAATGCGCTCAGTGTTGTTGTAATACCGTGAAGCGTCGTTGACTCGTTGGTGATGCCGCCAACAGCAGGCGTTGAGGTCGTGCTCGTTGCCGTCAAGCGTCGCGAATGTTCAACGGTACCGAACAGGTAATCCAGGGAAGCCCCGAAAGCAATATCCTGTGTCGGCGCGTAGGAAAGTCCGATCAACCCCTTGCCGAGACCTCCACTACCGACATGGTTGAGCGTGTAGTCAATTCCGGCCTGTGTTCCGCTTGTAAAGGTGTTATAGCTGACGTTGCTGTACGGTGTGAACCCCCCGACGAAGACTATACCATACGTCGGGGAAACAGGAATGGCGAGAAGCGCCCCGTTAAAATCACCGTTCGCACGATACAACGACCGGGTTCCGTTGGAGGAATTGAATCCCTCGTACAGCATTCCGGCGTCCAGTCGTGTATGGTTGATGCGTGACCACGTGGCCGGGGCCATACTGTTAATATGGTTGGTCGAATGCAGGCCGATACCTGTATACCCCATTGCGATACCGCGTGTGCTTGTCATATATCTGAGATCACCCAGACCGAAGATGGAATATGCCGATCCGCCGCTCCCGGCGATGGACACATTCACAGAAATCACAATGAGTACAAGAATCCAGGTACTTCTTGTGGCTGTCATTAGTTCAACCCTCCTTCGACGGCGTAACGAACTCTCAACGAGGGTCGAAGTGTTGAGTCGCTTGCTGTATGATTATAGAATGTGAAAAGATCAAAACTGCCGAACTCACTGGAGTTTGCAGAGCGGAGTACGATGCCGTAATTTGTGCCGACTGCCCACCGTTGTACTGCGTGGCGAATGTCGAAGGAATAGCCATTCGGAATCGGACCTCCCGGATCGCCGATCATGCCAAACGTCTCGAGCAGGTCGGTCTCGGTCTCGCTCGTGCGCACGTGTGTCACCAATGTAGAGTCTGGTGTGAACTTGTTCAACCGGCTCGACGCGGGATCTCGCACGAGAATCATTTCAGCGCTGTTGACGATTGCTCCGGCTGGAATGAAGCCGACATCAAACTTGATCGAACTGCGGTGCACCGCACCCGATTGTGTGTAAAGCAGCTCTGGATTGGACACCGGTGCCGCAATTTCACCGATAAATGTATCGATGCCCAATGAGAATGAGGCGGTATCCCACACCGTTCCGGAGACGTTGCGGCCTATGATCTCCAGAGTCGGATAGAATTTTGCCGAATCATAGTTGAAGCAGTGAAAGCCGCGGAGGACACTGCTGTTCGGTGCCGGCGCAAGCAGTATTCCGTATTGTGTAAATGTCGCGGGTCGGATCCATTCACGGACGAGAGCAGTATCAAGGTCAACAACCATTTCGGTTGTGTCAGCAGTGATGAAGCCGCTGAATGTTCCCCGTACAGTCGTTTCGTATGCGGGGAGGGAATCGAGAGTTGACTCGCTCCACGCTTCTGTAACTTTGTGTACCGTAAATGCCACAGTACCTGTTGAATCGCCGAACCATGCAACTGCCCGCAGTTTCAGTTTTGCGGAAGTCACGAGCACGGTGTCGCGGTTGGGGAATAATGACTGATAAAACTGTATCAGTGCGTAGGAGGTGTAGTTCCCGGACTTGCCGATGTAGTTGACCAACCCGTTTGTCGCCGTCCGCTGGCGGAATGATGACGTGGTGGTCGCGTACACAGTTGTGTCACGGATAATCACATCCGTCCGCGGGAACCCTCCCACGGTTGTCAATTCGTTTAGTTCATCACTACAACTGATTCCCAGTATTCCAATGAGAATAATCAAGAGAGTGATCGTTCTTCCCTGCATACTGCCCATCAACGTTGTTGTCTCCCTTCAAGAGTATGAAGAATATATTGCACTGCCTCAACTATATCTGTTGCAATAAAATCCGGATTGACGCCATCTGTCACTGCATCCAGCACTGCTTGCTCTCCATAACCGGTGCGGACCAGTACTGTGGTTGCTCCGACTGCCTTGCCCGCACCGATATCACCAAGCCGGTCACCGACGACAAATGATCGTGCAAGATTCAGGTGAAATTCCTTTTCTCCCCACTGCAACATGGCCGTTCCAGGTTTCCGGCACTCACAATCACGTACATATGGCGCGATCCCGGTCGTGGGGTGATGCGGACAATAGTATATCGCGTCAATCCGGGCGCCTTCTTTTGCAAGTTCCTGTCGCAGGCGGTCATGAATCAGGACCAGATCGTCTTCGCTGAGAAATCCGCGTGCGATACCCGACTGGTTGGAGATGATACAAGTCGCCAGTCCATGATCATTGAGTTGACGAATCGCCTTTGCTGCTCCCGGAATGAGTTGCAACTGATCGGGAGTACGGACAAAATCCACTTCGATGTTGATTGTCCCGTCACGATCAAGAAAGACGCCGATATTCTCTTTATTCAACCTCGCACCAGGCCCCGATAGACATCAACATACCGTTGAGCGGAGGATTCCCAGGAATAGTCCTTGCTCATTCCATTTCTCATGATGCGTTCCCACTTTGGTCGATCTGCAAATGCGGTCACAGCACGTTGAATCGCGTGCAACAATGCGCCACCCTGATAGTCCCGGAATTTGAATCCGGTGCCGCCATCGGGTGCTTCGTCAACATCTTGAATTGTGTCATCGAGGCCGCCGGTTGCTCTGACGATGGGAACAGTGCCATACCGCAGGCTGTAAATCTGATTCAAGCCGCAGGGTTCATATCGTGAAGGCATAAGGAACATGTCGCTGCCTGCCTCAATGAGATGCGCAAGCTCATTGTTGAAAGAGAGTTCAATGCCAAGTTGTCCGGGGAACGCCGCCTTTGCCGCTGTGAGCATTTCGTGATAACGCCGTTCTCCCGTCCCGAGCACCACCATTTGTACGCGCATGTGCATGACTGCCTGAAGAATGGAGGCAATGAGATCGAACCCTTTTTGGTCTGCAAGCCGCGAAATGATGCCAATAACCGGAACGCGTTCGTCGTACGCGAGTCCCATTCTCTGTAATAATGCCTTTGTATTCTCCTTCTTCGAAGGGATGGTCGTTGCATCGTAGTTCTTGCTGATAAATCTGTCGACTGCCGGGCTCCACACGGAGTAATCCACACCGTTCAGAATTCCGGTAACGTCTTTGGTTCTCTTCCTCACGACATCCTGTAAGCCGCATCCATATTCTTCCGAGCTCTGGATTTCTTCCGCGTATTTCCTGCTGACAGTGGTAATGGCATCACTGAACACAAGTCCGGATTTCAGGAAATTCAGGATGCCATGCGAGAGGACTCCGTTTTCGTTCAACATCTCCATCGGGAGATTTGTTTTGGGAAAGACGGAAGGAGGAAACATTCCCTGGTATGCCATGTTGTGAATGGTAAAGACTGATCGTGTGTTCTTGAAAAAAGGGGAGCGAGCGTTAGCCAGTTTGAGATATGCCGGGACGAGTCCGGTCGGCCAGTCATTGCAGTGGATAATGTCCGGTTGCCATCCTAATCTTTGCAGAACCTCAAAAACCGAGCAGGCAAAGAAGATAAATCGATCATCGTTGTCAGGGTAGTCTCGCGTTGTTGCGGGGTCAACATAAATCCCCTGTCTGCCCCAAAGATCCTGGTTATCAATAAAATAGACCTGCACCTTGTCGTTGCCGGAAGTGAGGAACGAAGATTTAACACTTGCAGGAAAAACCCTGTTTCCAACCGGTACCGGAATATCCTTGAGACGGGACATTTCGTGGAGTTTGCCGGAACGTTCGTTAATGATACCATACCTCGGCATCATTACACGAACTTCATGTCCAAGCTGTTTGATTACTTGCGGCAATGCACCGGAAACATCTGCAAGACCACCAGTTTTGGCAAAGGGCTCGACTTCACTGGAAAGGAACAGGACGTTGAGCGATCTCGGCATGCAGACTCAGGTGTGAGAGAGGTATGATTGCAAAAAAACTGTCCAAATCTACTACTTTTGCCAAACAGAATCAACCAGAGTGCTTTACCACTTGTTGCGCTACATCACTTTGGAAACATCAACAGGACAATTGCCTTGACAATGAAACAGCCATTGGCTATATTTTTAACGAATTCAGTTACAGGAATATGGAGTGCAGCCTATAGAGTTGTTCGCTTAAAGGTTCAGCCGGGAGAGATTCGACATACTCCTGTCTTTTATTGTGCAGATGGCAGTGCGATAGACCTTTTAACGAACAGTAGCCTCAGGCGGCAGCTCCAGTTTTTATTTGCCGCCGAATGTTGCTGCTATGGAACGTTCGGTTTTTTTATGTCCACTATTGAATTCCTGAAACGAATGATTCGGATGCTTTCCCTCAAATCGCTCATCATCTTCGGTGCAACCTCCCTGGCTTTTGCAAATCCGGAAAGCGATATCCGCGTCATCCGGTCTGATGAACGTTCGTTGGTCGTGGAGTTCCTTCCCGGATACCTCCCGCAGTATTCCATCAGTAGCAATGGCATTGAGTTTACAGTACATCGGTTTTCCGGTGGCATTCCTGTATACGATGATTCGGGGTACCCCGACCTGCAGTATCGATTGCTCACTCTTGGTGTGCCAAATACCGATGGAAACATGGTACAAGTGTTGGCATCTGAGTATGAAGAGATTCAAAACGTGTCCTGTGCTCCGGTTCCGGACATGCATACACGAGAAGGTATGGTTGAGATCCGGGGATATCAACGCAATCAGGAAGTCTATACCCAGAATCAATTTTTCCCGGGCCCGCTGGCAGAGCTTTCTCCGGTGAACAAGGTCAGGAGCTTGTTGATTGGTGGAGTGCGGTTCGCTCCAGTCCAGTACAATCCGGCAACCCGTGTTCTGCGAAAATACTCCCGCATTCAGGTGGAGATCATCTACGCAGCCCCACAGCGCTCCCGTGTACAGAATAATGATGACCGGGAGTTTAGGGATGTTCTCGTGAACTATGCTGTTGCCCGAAATTGGAAGTTCGGCAGCATCCCGACATCGAACCGGACGCTCGTTCCCAGTGTCTTGAGCAGTGGCGAGTGGTATCGCCTTGCAATTCAGGATGAGGGTGTGTACCGGCTGGATGTACAATATCTTGCGTCGCTCGGAATCAATACTGGCACAATTGATCCGCGTACTATCAAGATCTATGGCAATGGTGGTGCGCTTGTACCGGAGAATCTTGCCCTCCCGCGGCCCGATGACCTTGTTGAAAACGCCATCCACGTTGAAGGTGAGTCGGATGGACAATTCAGCGGTTCGGATTTCGTTCTCTTCTATGCAAAGTCGACACGTGGTTGGTCGTATAACCCGACACAGCGCACGTTTACTCATACCATCAACTACTATTCCGATGTGAATTACTATTGGATAACGTTCGGGGGTTCCATAGGTAAACGAATGGCGGTGCAGCAATCGCTTCCGGATAATCCGACTGTCGTGCCTGATCGGTTTACCGATCTTGTCCATATAGAGGAAGAGAGGGTGAATTTTCTCAGTTCGGGAAAAGAGTGGTATGGCCAATCGCTCAATCCTGGTGGGACGTTCACTTTTGTTCCGGTGCTGCATGGCGTCATCAACGGGGCGACCGCGCGCTATCGTGCGGTGGTCGCTGCACGATCAACATCATTCTCCACGATGACATTACGCGAGACCGGTGTTCAGGTTGGTGCGGTGAATATCGCGCCTGTGGGAACAGGATCGAATGATTTTCAATACGCGTTTCAGGCCTTGATTGATGCCAGCATTCCTGTCCCATTCTCGGGAACAACGAGTCAGGTCAGTGTTCAGTATCAGACATCCAGTGTTTCCGGGACCGGATGGGTCAACTGGATTGAAATTCACTATCCGCGAAGACTTGAAGCTGTAGGGAATTATCTCCGGTTTCGTTCTCCGGACACCACGGGTGTCGTGGAATATCGGCTCGCCGGATTTCCGGCTCTCCCATGGATTCTGAATGTCACCTCTCCCCAGGATGTGCGATTAGTCAGTGGGGCAGTGGGCTCGTACACGATCCGTGCACAGGAAAATTCCGGACAGATTTCCGAATACTGCGCCGCCGGCGCCGGTTCATACAAGACCCCGGTTTCCGTTGTCCGCATGCCGAACCAGAATCTACGCGGTCTTGCCGATGGTGCGGACTTCATTATCATAACATCGCGCGAGTATCGCTCCGCAGCCCAACGCCTTGCAGCGCACAGGGAGCAATTGGCGTTCGGTAATCTCCGGACAATCGTCGTTGAAGTTGATACCATTTACAATGAGTTTGGTGGCGGACTTCCGGACATCACTGCCATCCGCGACTATCTGAAATATGCGTATGATAATTGGATACTGCGTCCGGAGTTTGTGCTGTTCTTTGGCGGTGCTTCCTACGACTACAAGGGAATTTCCGGGTCAAAATCGAGTTACGTACCAACATGGCAGAGCACGGAATCCCTGTATGATATTTCGAGCTATGCCTCCGATGATTTCTTCGCCAAGTTTGGTTCCGGTGATGCGGTGTCTTTGACAACAGGTCGTATTCCGTCGCGGTCGGTGAATGAGGCAAACCTCGTGGTCGAGAAACTCATCAGATATGATACCGAATCATCGTTTGATGGGTGGAGTTCACGCATGCTTTTTATCGGAGATGATTCGTGGACACCGGAACGGGAAGACGGGTTGATACATAGCAGCGACGCGGAAATACTGGCAGTGAATTATACTCCCGATGAATTTGAAAAAAGAAAAATCTATATCGCCGAGTACCCCACAGTCAACACCGCCCAGGGTCGCCGCAAACCTGGTGCATATGACGCCATTGTGGATGAGATCAATCGTGGTGTGCTCGCTGTGAACTTTGCAGGTCACGGCAACCCCACAGTCTGGGCTCATGAATCGATCTTCAGTGTGCAAACGTCAATTCCGCTCTTGACGAATACCAACAAGCTGAGCGTCTTCTATGCGGCAACATGCAACTTTTCCCAATTCGACGATTTGAAACGGTATACCGGAAGCGAATTGTTACTCAACAAGCCGGATGGGGGGGCGATCGCCGTTGTATCGGCAACACGGAAAGTTTTTGCCGGAGCGAATGCCTATTTCCATCGCAATATCTTCAACCGCATGTTCAGTCGCGATCAATTTGGTCGACTGAAGGTTGACCGTCCTGCAAAGGCCATGTATCTTGTGAAGGCCAGTTTTAATTCTGTGAACGACCAGAAGTTCTTTTTCATGGGCGACCCTACGATGCGATTCAAATTTCCATCGGGGTATGCGGCAATCGACAGCATTAACCTCGCGTCTGTCGATAGTGTTGACGGTCTCCCACGCCTGACTCCGATTCAGTTGCGCGCGTTGAGCCGGGTTACAGTCACCGGAAGCATAAGAAACCAGGACAATGTGCCGGACAATTCCTTCAACGGTACTGTGACACTCACGTTGAACGATGCAACCCGCCCGGTGACAATTATTGCATTCATTCCGGAGCGTTGCTGTGATGGATTGGGTAACCCGATTCCACCGGTGGATTGGACATATTCAGCGACGGGCGGGACAATCTTCCGTGGACAGAATTCCGTATCTAATGGCAGGTTCAGGGCAACATTTATCGTCCCGAAAGACATCCTTTACGCCGATACATCATCCCGTGGACGCTTGGTTGCGTATTACACTGGCGGCGGGAGTGATGGTCTCGGCTACACTTCTCGAATTTATATCGGTGGTACGGACACAACTGCAATAGCCGATAACCTCGGTCCGGGGATTTCTATTTTTCTTGATAGCAGGAACTTCAAATCGGGGGATGTGGTGGGTGAGGAACCGATGCTGCTTGTCGATCTTCGCGATTCAAGTGGTATTAATACATCCGGGTCCGGTCTTGGACACCGGATAGAAGCATGGGTGAACAACGCTGCAGAGAGTCGTGACATCACGGAGTTCTATACCAGCAAGATTGATGATTATCAGGAAGGAACCATCCAGTATCAACTGCGGGGAATTCCTCAGGGCAGGAATACAATTCGCATCCGTGCGTGGGATACATACAATAATGCTGCGTCTGCAGACGCGGTGTTTGAAGTTGCATCTACAGACCAGTTGAGGGTGACCGAGGTGATGAACTATCCCAACCCGTTTGCCCAGACAACTGCTTTTACGTTCAAACAAAACCTGCTGGAACCTCTGAACATCACTGTGAAGATCTATACGATTGCGGGCCGGTTGATTCAGACAGTTGAGGCAGTTTCCGCCGGAGATCCGTTTGTGAATGTTCCATGGGATGGCAGGGATCGGGATGGGGATATTCTGGCCAATGGTGTGTATCTGTACAAAATAGTGGTAAAAACTTCCGATGGGAGATTTACGAGCGAATCACTTGGTAAACTGGCTGTTTTGAAGTAGATTTACATAGCGGCATGTTGATTGCAGTCTATGTGCGGGTATTCAAAAGAGAATAGAAACGTCATATCACTATTAATGTAAGGCAGGAGGCTCTACAAAATGAAACCAACTCACAGAGTATCATTGAACATCGCTTTGCTTGGAGCAACGATGTTTTCACTCATGTTGCCGTCTATGACGGTTGCACAGGGCGAATCAGCGGTACCGTTCTTGTTGATTGCACCGAATTCCCGCGCAAGCGGCATAGGTGAATCCGGGACCGGCTCGGTGGATGATGCATCCGCGATTTTCTGGAATCCGGGCGCCCTCGCGTTCATGGATGGTCAGGAGATCAGCATCACCCACGCAAACTGGTTGCCGCAGTTCCAGCAATCAGATTTGTTTTATGACTATCTCAACTATCGCATCAAGCTCGATGATATTGGCGGAGTTCTCGGCGCGAGTGTCACATATCTGAACCTCGGCAAGTTCGTCGTCACGAATTCGAGCGGTCCTGATCCGGTGGGTGAGTTCAAGGCATATGAGCTTGCCGGTACCATAGGGTATGCGACCAGAGTGTTTGACGATCTGGGTCTCGGACTGAACCTCCGTCTCATTCATAGCGCGTTGTCACCCATTGGAACAGAACAGGAACAGGGAACAGGGAAAGCAACCACTGTTAGTGTTGATATCGCTGCGATGTACCGTCCTCAGAGTCTTGAAGTGCCTTTACTCGGCGACATCGGTAAGAGATTCAGCGCTGGTTTTAATCTTTCCAATCTCGGCCCGAAGGTAACGTACATTGACGCGGACCAGGCCGATCCGCTGCCGACAAACTTGCGTGTTGGGTTTGGTTACAAACTCCTTGAAGACGAATACAACTCCCTGCAATACACACTGGACTTCAGCCGGTTGCTGGTGCGTCGACGCGCCGATTGCACCGCCGATGATTTCTATAAGGCGATTTTCTCTGCATGGGGTGATGGCAGTGGCTTGCGCAAGGTGAATATCTCAACCGGTATGGAGTACTGGTATGGAGCTCCAAGACTTATCGCTCTGCGCGTTGGATACTTCTATGAAGATCCTTCATTCGGCAATAGGAAGTTCCTGACATTCGGAGCGGGTATCAGGTATGATATTTATGGTTTTGATTTCAGCTATATCTCGGCCGAAGAAAACCATCCGTTGTCCGATACAATCCGCTTCTCGCTCTTGATCGGGTGGGGCGGGGCCGACGCAGTGGAAATGGTGGACTAATTCACGGTCTCATCCGACAAATACATGGTGTTATGACGCTGGCAAAGTATCCCCTCCTGCTTCTTTTTGCTTACAGTACAATAGTTGCACAGCAGATGAGTCATCCCGTGATGCTCTCACGGGATGATGCTTTTTCCACTCCGCGGCCGTATGTCGCTCTGCCTGAAACGCTCGACATCCTGGCTGTCATGGTACAGTTCCAGATCGATACGGATGCCCGTACCAGTGGCAACGGGAGATTCGATCTTGGAACCACCGCCGGCCCGATTCTTGACGCGCCGCCGCGAAATTCTCAATACTTTCAAGATCACCTGACGTTTGTCGAGAACTACTACAGTAAAGCCTCCAAGGGAAAACTCATAGTCCGTTCGACTGTTGTCAGTCAGGTGATTACGCTTGCGGGAACCATGGAATCCTATAGTCCTCCGCGCAGCGGTCCCAACACAAGAGTTGGCAATCTCGCGGTGGATTCCTGGCATACTGTAGATTCTCTGGGTCTTGTTGCGGATTTTTCTTCTTATGATTGCTTCGTGGTGTTCCATGCAGGAGTGGGGAGGGATATTGATCTCGTCTCGATTCTTGGATATGACCCCACACCATTTGACATTCCGTCTTTGTATTTGGGATTAAATGCCTTTCGTTCGTTCTATGGTGCAACATACGATGGCATCCCGGTAAGCAACGGAACGCATCGGATTACAAACTCTCTTGTTATCCCCGAAACGTCAAGCAGACTTCTCCCCGGTCTTACTGGTGATGTGTTGTTGGAACTCAGCATCAACGGGTTGCTCTGTGCGTCTGTCGGCAACCATCTCGGGTTGCCGGATTTGTTCGATACAAATACCGGCCGTTCCGGTATCGGTCGCTTCGGTCTGATGGATGGACAGGCGATTTTCAGTTTTGCCGGTACGTTTCCTCCGGAACCCTCCGCCTGGGAAAAATACTGGCTCGGGTGGATCGAGCCGATCACGCTTGGCGCGGGAGAACATGCGATCACACTTCCCGCCGTCGGGATTTCAGACACGGTGTATCGCGTTCCTATTTCAGCGCAGGAGTATTATCTCATTGAAAATCGTAACCGCGATCCTCTGCGTAATGGACAAACTATTACGTCAGTATATAACAGTGCAACGGTAACGCAGACATTCGGGAAGGATACGGCGGGCTTCAATGCGACAGACCTCGAAGCGCTTGCAGGCGTCGTCACAAACGTCGAAGACCTCGATTGGAGTGTGCCCGGTGGCGTGACTTCCAGCGGAGAGTTTTTTGACGGCGGAGTATTGATCTGGCATATTGATGAAGCGGTGATTGCGGAAGGTCTCAGTGGGAACGGTGTCAACTCCAATCCATTGCGCCGCGGCGTTGATGTTGAAGAAGCCGATGGCTCACAGGATATCGGTCAGGAATACGGTTTCCTCACACCGGGTTCGGGGAGCGAAGAGGGGACGCCGTTGGATTTTTGGTATGAGGGAAACTCTGCACCGGTATATAGAAATGAGTTCTCGCAGACATCATATCCCAACAACATGAGCAACAGCGGTGGAAACAGTCATATCACAATCACCAACTTCAGTGTGCGCTCTCCGCGGATGAGTGCTACCGTACGTCTGGGGGATGAGCGAATCTCGCCGCTACCAGGTTTCCCCAAGAGCGTTCAGGAAGAGCTCACAGCACCTTCCCTGATGGTGGCAGATATTAATGTCGACGGTTCCCCTGATCTGGTTGTTGCAACCACGGGTTTCCCTGTGCAGGCCGCGACAATCTCGGGTAGTGGCACCCCTGTATTTCCCGCCGGATTCTCAAAACTCTATGGATGGAATGCCACCGGTACGCCTGCCTTCTCCCAAGGAGCTGCCAACGGCCTGTTCGCTGCTTCCTACAAGATTTCATCTTTTGTCGGTGCCCCCGCTCTGAAGGATTTTGACGGGAATGGAATTCCGGAAATCACAATCGGCGCGAACGAGGTCTTCGGCAATATTTACGGCTTCAGTCTTGACGACGCAAACGCCGACAGCCTTGCCGATCTCTTCTTTAACATACTCGGCGGGCACGTCGCTGGTTCTCCTGTTCCGGCCGACTCTCTTGTTGGAATCGGCGAGAATGGCGGGTCGCTGTTTATATATTCTCTTTTGGGTGCTTGGGGACTCCAAGTGACTACCGATTCCTCAGTCAGCGTCAGCCGGAACTCCGGAGCGAACTCGTTTGTCGTGACGACTTCCAATGGTGTCATAGGGCTGACCAATGAGGGGGCGACCTCGCTTTCTGTAAGCAGGAATTTTGCATCGTCGTTTGTGGGACCTGCGGCAGCGGGAATGATCGGACAGGCAACGCAGTTACGATATGTTGTCGCAGGCAGGGAGGGTTCTGTTTTACTCCTCGACGAGCAGCTTCAGACCGTGCCGGGCTTTCCGGTGTACACAGGCGACAGCATTCTGGTAACTCCCGCGATTGCCGACGTCGATGGTGACGGTGTACGAGACATTGTCGTCTTCTGTGCCAACCGTATTCATGTGTACAACCATGCAGGTACCGCACTTGACTATTTTCCTCTCAGTCTTCCATCTACAGAGCGAATCACCTCCTATCCAATAATTGCTGATGTCGATGGTGATGGTAACGTGGAAATCGTTGCTGTGACGCGGGGGGGATTAGTTGCGGCGTATGATAAGGGCGGCCGAATGGCTCCGGGATTCCCTCTTCAGGCAGGATCGGGTAATCACTCATTGGCGGTATTCGATGTTCCCAGTGGTTCATTGAATAGTGTGGAGATTGGACTTGCAGTAGCTTCTTCGGAGACAGGATCACTTGTGGCATGGAAAACCGGCTCGACACGCCTCCCATACGATGCGGCAAAAGTTCGTCCATGGCCACAATACCAGAAAGACGCGCAGCACTCCGGACTTGCTCTCGAACCGCTCACAGGCACCCCGTTGAGCAACAGCTTCTTCCCCGAGAACCGTGCCTACAATTGGCCCAACCCGGTGTACGACGGAAAGACATTCATCCGATACTTTGTGA
>CAZIHJ010000075.1:0-14572 GCA_964538485.1 uncultured Chitinophagales bacterium
GTTGACTCTCTTACGGGGTTACTGTATTTTCTTTAGGTATACTTTCTACATCCTGGCCGTGTAGTCGTGTACAAGGAGGCCATATCGTCTCACTCACTCAAACCACAATGAAAACAACCGAACAGCGAGAATACGCATTAGGAACACATGATGCTGAAGTAGTGCGACTCGGGGTGCAACACAAACTCTGGAGTGCATCTGCATTTGCGATATGGGAGCGCGCCGGGATCTCCGCCGGCAAGACGGTGCTCGATATCGGTTGCGGGCCCGGCTACACAAGCTACGACTTGGCCGGCGTGGTGACGTCCAGTGGGAAAGTGATTGCCATCGATGAATCCGTCCGCTTCATCGACCATTTGAAACAGCGCCTCCAGCACGACAGCGATGTTGCCATTGATGCGCGTGTGGGCGATGTGCAATTGCTTGACCTTCCCACCGCGAGCATTGACGCCGCGTATCAACGCTGGGTGCTCTGCTTCGTTCGTAACCCCGAGGCGGTAATCCGCGGAGTCGCCCGTGCTCTCAAACCGGGTGGTACGTTTGCCATCCAGGAATACCTGCACTACGAGGGGATCCTGCTCGCACCACAGAGCACGGCGTTTCTCCGCTTCGTGTCCATCGTCTCCAATTCGTGGAATGAGCGGGGCGGCGACACGAACGTCGGGATGCGGCTGCCGGGCCTCCTGGCAAAACACGGATTGAACCCGGTGGAGATTCGCCCTCTTCATCGTATTGCACGTCCGAAGTCGCAACTCTGGAAATGGCCGGCGATTTTTATCGAAACTTACGCGCCCAAGCTTGTCGAAGAAGGGCGCATGACGGTGGAGGAACACAGCGCGCTTGTCCGCGATTGGGAAGCACGGACAAATGACCCGGGCGCTTTTTTCTGTTCACCGCCGATGATTGAGATTATTGCCGTAAAAGGTTGATCGATGAGCCGCGCGTTCATGAAAGAAAGTGACGACCAGTGGCTGCACGACGTCGCGCCGACCATGAGCGCATTGTTGTCATTCCTGACGCGCGAGAATAACGGCATCAGGGTCTACGAGGAAAAGCGATACCTCGATGCCGATGGCCGCGAAGTGTTTGATATGAGCAACGGCCTCTCTTACACCAAGGACGAAGAAGGAAAATGGCGCGTCGTGTGAAGTAATCTCTCCCTCCACATCCCACCTCCTCGCTTCAGATTCTTAAGAATCTCCTCCTCAGTCTCTCACGAATGATAACTTCCCTCCACCCTTTGTCAAAAAGAAAGCTGTTTTGAGCCGGTTTCGGGCCTTCTGTATTGGAACAGACCTTGTAATTAAGTCGGCGCATCAAACCCACTTTCCGTGTCATTGCAGGAGACTTACACATAATGGAAGACGCTCTGCTTCTTCACCGGCTGCAATTCGCTTTCACTGTGACGTACCACTACCTCTTTCCGCAGCTGACCATGGGGCTTGGTCTGCTCATCGTGATCCTGAAGTATCTTGCCATCAAGACAAACGATGAGCGCTACAACAAGAGCGCTCGCTTCTGGGCAAAGATTTTTGCCATGAATTTCGCGGTCGGGGTTGTCACCGGTATCCCGATGGAGTTTCAGTTCGGCACCAACTGGGCGCGCTTCTCGAAGTTCGCCGGTGGCGTCATCGGCCAAACCCTTGCCATGGAAGGAACGTTCGCCTTCTTCCTCGAGTCGTCGTTTCTCGGTCTGTTCATTTTTGGCGAGAAACGGCTCGGCCGGTGGGGGCATTTTGCCGTTGCGTTTCTTGTCTTCATTGGTTCGTGGATATCCGGTTTCTTTATCATCGCGACCAATGCCTGGATGCAGAATCCGGTAGCATATCAGATCGCTGCCGATGGATCAGTGCAACTGACGAGCTTCTGGGGATTGTTGTTCAATCCGTGGGTCGGCTGGCAGTATGTGCATAACATGGGAGGCGCCGTGGTCACGGGTGCATTTGCCATGACTTCGGTCGGCGCGTATTACGTCCTGGCCAAGAGAGACGAAGAGTATGGAAAGATATTTCTCCGTCTGGGCGTTATCGTCGGGATCATCGCTTCTGCGTTCGTCGTATTCCCGTCCGGAGATGGACAGGGAAAAATGGTCGCCCGATATCAGCCCGCGACACTCGCTGCCATGGAAGGTTTGTTCGAAACAAAGGAAGGGGCCGAACTGATTCTCATCGGTCAACCCGATATGGAAAAACTGAAGATCGACAACCCGTTGCATATTCCGAAGATGCTCAGTTTCCTCACCTATAACAGATGGGAGGCGGAGGTCAGGGGACTTGATGCGTTCCCGAGGGATCAGTGGCCGACAAATATTCCGCTCCTCTATTACAGTTATCACGCAATGGTCGGACTCGGTACAATCTTCATCGCCATCATGGTAATTGCTACATATCTGTTGTGGAGACGCAAACTGTACGCTGCGCGGTCGTTCCTCTGGATTCTCATGCTTGCGTTTCCTTTCCCGTACATTGCCAACACCGCCGGATGGATGACTGCCGAACTCGGGCGGCAGCCATGGTTGGTGTACGGGTTGATGAAAACAGCCGATGGGACTTCCACTGTTGTTTCAGCAGGCAATACACTGTTTACACTTCTCGGCTTCCTAGGCATGTATTTCGTCATCGGTGTGCTGTTCGTGATGCTGGTGGTGAAGGAGATACAGCATGGACCGGAAGTCGCTCACACAAAACAACATTAGACACTCCGAAGGGCTCACTCAATGGAAATCCTCTGGTTCTGTATCGTTGCATTCATGCTGGCGATGTACGTCATTCTGGATGGATTCGATATTGGCGCGGGCGCGATTCATCTGATTGCAGCGAAGAACGACGTCGAACGCCGGACGATTCTCAATGCCATCGGTCCGGTATGGGACGGCAATGAAGTCTGGCTGCTTGCTGCCGGTGGTACGCTGTACTTCGCGTTCCCGCAATTGTATGCAACAAGTTTCAGCGGCTTCTATCTCCCGCTGATGATGGTGCTCTGGCTGTTGATGATGCGAGGATTGGGAATTGAACTCCGTCATCGTGTGGCCCACCCGATGTGGAAAGCATTCTGGGATTCCGTGTTTTCAGTGGGAAGCCTGTTGCTCGCCATCTTCTTCGGTGCAGCGTTGGGCAATGTTGTGCGCGGCGTGCCGATTCAGCCGGATGGATATTTCTTTGAGCCCCTCTGGACAACCTTCACCGTGGAACCCGAATCGGGCATACTCGATTGGTTCACGGTCACGATGGGTCTTGTCGCGCTCTGCACTCTTACTGCGCACGGCTCGAACTACATCGCCATGAAAACCGAGGGAGATGTGCAGGTCCGCTCCCGGGCCATTGCGGGGTTCGCCTGGTGGGGAATGCTCGTTACCTCCATCGCTGCATTGATTGCGACATCGGCTATCCGGCCGGAGGTCTGGGAGAACTTCAACGAGCATACCTGGGGCTACCTGTTTCCGCTTCTCGGACTCGGAGGAATGATCGGGATGTTTATCTTCAATAAAAAGAAGGGGGATGCCAGAGCATTTCTTTCGTCGGCAGCGTTCATCGCAGGAATGCTCGCAAGTACCGCCTTCGGACAGTTCCCGACATTACTTCATGCGACAACGGATCCGCAGAGAAGCTTGACAGTATGGAATTCTGCGGCCGATGGATATGGCCTTGGCGTTGGTGTGATTTGGTGGAGCGTCGGTATTACCATGGCGCTTGGGTATTTCACTTATATCTTCTTTGCCTTTAGAGGGAAGTTGAAACTTCCGGCGGAGGGAGAGGGATACTAGCAAGGGCAAAGCCGGGGAGTGTTGGGAAATTGGGTTTGCTTCTTTCTTCCCATACCCATATTTTCATTTCGCTTACACTCACTCCCGGAAAGTTGCTCCTATGTTCATGGGTCACTACGCCGTTGCGCTGGCTGCAAAGAAGCAGGCACCAACTGTATCGCTGGGAATGCTTGTCCTTGCAGCCCAGCTCGTGGATCTCCTCTGGCCGCTCTTTCTCCTCCTTGGCCTCGAGCATGTCCGCATTGTACCGGGGATAACGCTGGTCACTCCACTTGATTTCTATGACTATCCGATTACGCACAGTCTCTTGGGCGCTGTACTCTGGTCACTTGTCCTCGGTGGTTTCTATTATGGCGTTCGCAAGCATGGCCGCTCTGCAATCATTCTCGGACTTTGTGTGCTCAGCCACTGGGTGCTCGATCTCATAATGCATCGACCGGACTTGCCGCTCACGTATGGAGGCGGACCGTATTTCGGGTTCGGGTTGTGGAATTCACTCGCGGCCACACTCATCATCGAGTTCGGACTTCTGATTGTCGGAGTGGTAGTTTATACTAAAGCCACCGTTGCTGTGGATCGTGTCGGCATGTATGCCTTCTGGGGATTCATCGCGTTCATCTCGGTGATTTACGTTGCCAATGTGTTCGGCCCGCCACCACCAAGCGAACAGATGATTGCCGTCGCGGGCAACGCATCCTGGGTCTTTGTGTTATGGGGGTATTGGATAGATAAGCACAGACGCGCCCGGTCCTGACACATTCATGTCCCTCACCTCCTACCGTCCCGTCATACTCTACGCAGTGCTGAGTGCTGTATTGATTCTTATACTCAGGGCTGCCGAGACGTATTTTCTTGTCGGTACAATACCACTCAAGGTATATGTCGCCGTCATCGGTGTGATATTTCTCGCTCTTGGTATATGGGTAGGGGTGGTGTTCAGAAGACAGCACGGGGCATCACGGCCCCACCCGGACATCCACATCAGCCCCAACGAAATCCTGAGCGGTCGCGAGAATGACGTTCTTGCCCAGCTTGTGGCGGGCTACTCGAACCGCGAGATTGCCAACCGGCTTTTCGTTTCGGAGAATACGGTAAAAACCCATCTCAATAATATCTACTCAAAGCTGGGAGTCAACCGGCGGTCACAGGCCATAGCAAAGGCCCGCGAGCTGAAACTGGTAGAGTAAGAACGACCGCTCTCTCCTCACCCGAAATGATGAGATACAGCAAGTTCACCCGAACAGGTGATGCGCACGATGCCTTCGTGCGCTATCTTTGGGCATGTCTCATCACACAAGGATCGTTATGAACAAACACGTATTGCAGTTCGGCATATTGGCCGGAGTCATCATCTTCACCTATTCGCTCGGAGTCTTCTTCTTTTATGGTGACTTCAGCCGGTTAACGCCCGCGCAACTCAGCCAATTGAAAGTGCTTGGCTATCTCCGCTACATCATTCTGTTTCTCGGCGTGTTCCTCGGCATGCGGGCATTCCGCAAGTCCCTGCCCCCACCGCATGGATTCTGGCAAATGACAAAGACGGGAATTCTCATCGCGTTGCTGGTGGCTGTGTTCGTGGGGGCGATGGAGTTTATCTACATCCGGTTTATGAATCCGGAGTTTTATGATGAATACGGAAAGGTCTTCATCGAGGGAATGCGCGAGAGCGGTGAGCCCGAGCAGAAAATCGCCGAGGCGCAACAAGGGTTGGAGTCCTTTAGCTGGATGAGGAATCCGGTATTGACCGGCATCTTCTACTTCTTCGAAACATTGATTGTGGGAAGTATTGCCGCAGCGCCGTTCGGATTGTTTCTGCGCTCGCGGACATCACGCACATAACGACTTCTCAAGGGTGAATCGCCTGTCGATCACCCTTTTCAATTTCACCTCTCTTTAGTTATCTTGTTGCATTACGTTACACACCGGAAAAGCGCGAAGCGGAAAAATCCTCAATACAGGGAAGAATAGTTTGATGCGGATACTGAAACCTGCGCGCCTCAAGAAGGGGGACCTCATCGGCATCGTTGCGCCGGCAGGACCTGTTCTTGATGTCTCAAAGATCGACCGTGGCGTACGATACCTCGAACAACTCGGTTATCATGTCGCGCTGGGGGAACATGTCAATCGCATTCACGGCTATCTTGCAGGAACCGATGAAGAACGCGTTGCCGACCTCCACTCGATGTTCGAAGACCCCCGCATCAAAGCAATCATGGCTGTGCGGGGTGGATACGGCACCACACGTATTCTCCCACTGCTGAATTACAGAATGATCGCACGTCACCCGAAGATTTTCGTCGGGTTCAGCGATATCACGGCACTGCAGCTCGCACTCTGGCGTAAGTCTCATTTGGTGACCTTCCATGGTCCGATGCTGGCCGCTGACTTCGCCGATCCTGTTGATCCATTCAAGGAAGAGTTCTTCTGGAATCTCCTTTCGTCGCATACAAAACAAGGCAAGATCGCCTTTCCCACTGATGTTGTTCCGCTTCGCCTTCATACCGGGAAAGCCACCGGTCGACTGCTCGGTGGGAACCTCTCACTCATTGTCTCCCTTCTCGGCACCCCGTATCAGCCCGACTTCACCGACAACATTCTTTGCATTGAAGACATCGACGAGGAGCCCTACCGGATCGACCGGATGCTTACCCATGCACGAAATGCAGGTGTGCTTGAAGAGTGTTCTGGCGTCCTTGCAGGGCAGTTCACGGGTTGCTCGCCGAAGGATCCGACACGACCATCATTCCGGACCGAAGAAGTACTGGAGCGCGCCGCCGAGCTGGCCGCGAAGCCATTTCTTTCCAACCTTCCTTTCGGACATACCCCTCGAAAGATGACACTCCCCCTCGGTCTCAAGGTGCGCGTTAACGCAGACGCGGGGGAAATCGAGTTCCTCGAATCTGCCGTCACCTAGACGTACCGACTGCCACCCTTCCAGCCACTCGGCAAGAGACAACAAATCCCTCGAAAACGGGCTGATTTTATTGACTCTCTATGAAATTAGTCTTAACTTTGTTCGTTAAATCCATGCTCTAAGGTGTTGAATCGCATGCTGAACGTTGCGGTGTTCGGATCGGGACGTGGTTCCAACTTTGCCGCAATCGTCAACGCGATGGAAGAGCACCGGCTTTCGGGCGTCAGGATTGCGGTCGCTATCAGCAACAACTCCGGCGCAGGCATTCTGGAAATTGCGCGGGCGCACCGGATACCCGCAGTGCATGTAAGCCAGAAACAGTATGCTGACGGGATGCAGTATAATGCTGCATTGATGCACGTCCTAGAAAAGCATGCGGTGGATTTTATCGTGCTTGCTGGATATATGAAGCGGGTTCCGGACGAGCTTATCAGACAATACCGGAATCGTATCATCAACATCCATCCAGCGCTGCTGCCAAAATTCGGTGGTGCAGGAATGTATGGAATGCGCGTGCATGAAGCGGTGATTGAGGCCGGGGAAAAATATTCCGGTGCGACTGTCCATCTTGTTGATGAAGAGTATGATCGAGGCGCCATCGTTCTGCAAGAACGTGTGGCCGTTACATCCAATGATACACCGGAAAGCCTCGCAGCAAAGGTGCTCGCAATTGAACATGAGATTCTTCCTTTGGCGTTACGGCTGTTTGCCGAAGGGAAGATTGTTGTCAATGGAAATGCGGTTGTCGTTCATTAGTCATTGCAGGAGTTCTCTTGCCCCAGATACGCCGCGCGCTCATCAGTGTTTCTGATAAACGCGGCCTGACAGAGTTTGCCACTGCCCTGCGCGCCATGAACGTCGAGATTATTTCGACGGGCGGCACGTTTACAACTCTGAAGGAGCAGGGTATCGACGTCGTGGCTGTTTCCGAGGTGACCAGTTTTCCGGAGATCCTCGATGGCCGCGTGAAAACCCTCCACCCGAAAATCCATGCCGGTCTGCTCGCGATTGCAGACAACGCGCAGCATGTCCAGCAGCTCAAAGACCACCAGATTGACCCTATAGATATGGTCGTGGTGAACCTGTATCCCTTCGAACAAACGATTGCCCGCAACAGCGTCCCGTTGGACCAGGCAATCGAGCAGATCGATATCGGTGGTCCTGCGATGATACGGGCTGCCGCAAAGAACTTCCGCCATAAAGCCGTCATCGTCAACCCGGAGAGATACGCTGCGGTGATTGATGAAATGAAAGCAAACAGCGGTTCCGTCTCCGAATCAACATGCTTCTCCCTTGCCAGGGAAGTCTTCCGTCATACGTCGGCATACGATTCGGTCATTGCCAACTACCTTGATCATATCGACAGAGGGAACGAGAAATTTCCGGCGTTGTTTCACCAGTCGTTTCGCAAAGAACAGGACCTGCGTTACGGTGAGAACCCGCACCAGCGCGCTTCGTTGTATGGGAATTTCGGATCGCTGTTTCAGAAACTCCACGGAAAAGAACTTTCCTTTAACAATATCGTTGACATTACAGCGGCGTCTTTGCTCGTTGCGGAATTCGATGAGCCAACGGTCGCCATCATCAAGCATACAAACCCGTGTGGCGTTGCCTCCGCCACAACACTCGCGGAAGCGTATGCAAAAGCCCTCGCTACAGATCAAAAGTCCGCCTTCGGCGGCATCATTGCATGCAACAGACCACTCGACCTGGCTTCCGCGGAGAAAATGAACGAAATCTTCACGGAAGTGATTGTTGCCCCTTCATTCGATGGAACCTGCCTTGAGTTTCTCCGGAAAAAGAAAGACCGCCGCATCATCAAAGCGGCGGTGGATATGCGCGCACTGGACCAGCTTGATGTCCGGAGTGTACCGGGAGGATTGCTCGTGCAGGAGCCCGAACGAAAGCGGATAACTCGTACAGAATTGAAAACGGTGAGCCGTCGAAAACCGACTGAAGACGAAATTCGCTCCATGCTCTTTGCATGGCGCGTGGCAAAGCATGTGAAGTCCAATGCGATTGTGTATGCGCGCCATGATCGTACCATCGGCATCGGAGCCGGACAAATGTCGCGGGTGGATTCAGCACGGATTGCCGTCACCAAGGCGTCGGAAGCCGGCCTCTCTGTTGACGGCACCGCGGTTGCATCGGATGCGTTCTTCCCTTTTGCGGACGGACTGCTCGAAGCAGTGAAAGCAGGATCAACCGCCGCAATTCACCCCGGCGGTTCCATCCGGGACGAGGAAGTAATCGCTGCGGCAGACGCGCACAATATTGCAATGGTGTTCACAGGAATCAGACATTTCAAGCATTAAGAATTGTAGCACACGAGAGCATAACTCCTTATGAGCCTGTTCAACTTCTTTTCTGCAGACCTCGCCATCGACCTTGGCACGGCAAACACTCTTATTCATATGAAGGGGAAAGGCATCGTTCTCAACGAGCCTTCCATCGTGGCGTTCGACCGGAACACGAAGAAGATCGTCGCCATCGGCAAGGAAGCGCAGGAGATGCTGGGCCGTACGCACCGGGATATCCGCACCATTCGCCCGATGAAAGATGGTGTGATTGCCGACTTTGAGATTGCCGAAGGAATGCTGCGTGAATTCATCCGGAAGATCCACGCCAACTGGATGCCGAGTCGCCGGATCGTGGTATGCGTGCCGAGCGGCGTCACGGAAGTGGAAAAGCGCGCCGTGCGCGATTCCGCCGAACACGCCGGGGCAAAAGAAGTTCACCTGATTGCCGAGCCCATGGCCGCTGCAATCGGCGTGGGTCTTGATGTGGAAGCCCCCGTGGGAAACATGATCGTCGATATCGGTGGCGGAACAACGGAAATCGCCGTCATCGCGCTCTCGGGTATTGTCAACGAGGAATCCATTCGCATTGCCGGCGACGAAATGAACAATGCCATCGTGCAGTTCTTCAAGAAGAATCACAACATCCTCATTGGCGAGCGGACGGCAGAAGCTATCAAATGCGAAGTCGGTTCCGCCATGCCTCTCAAGGAGGAAATCACCATCCGCGTCAAGGGACGTGATCTCGTCAACGGCATTCCCAAGACCACTGAAGCAAGCTCCGTGGAAATCCGTGAATCACTTGCCGAGCCCGTGGCGGCGATTGTGGAAGCAGTGAAACTCACACTCGAACGCACTCCACCCGAATTGTCGGCGGATATTCTTGATCGCGGCGTAATGCTGAGCGGCGGCGGGGCGTTACTCAAAGGTCTCGATGAACGCCTGCGGCTCGAAACAAGTTTACCGGTCCACGTTTCCGAAGATCCCCTCACCGCCGTCGTCCGCGGTACAGGCAAAGTCATGGAAAACCTGAATCATTACTCGAAGGTGCTGATCAAGAGCCGGAGGTATTGATTTCCGGCGCAACCGGAACTCTCACCATGAGGCGCCTGTACGACATACTCTTTCACTTCAAAGAATACCTTCTCTTCGCGTTTCTTCTTCTCGTCTCCATCGCCCTCCTTGCACTCAACGACACGTCACAGATTCGCCGGATACGCTCCCTCACGATCGGCGCCATCGGCTTTCTGCAGGATGCAGCCGGTTTCATCCCCAACTATTTCGACCTGAAGAGAGAGAATACCACGCTGCGCGAACTCAACGTCACGCTGGCCGATGAAGCGAGCAGGTTGCGTGAGGCCAGTCTGGAGAATATCCGGCTACGCTCGTTGCTTGAACTGAAAGAGCAAACCGCCTATCGCTATGTGAGCGCAAATGTCGTCGGGAAAAACCTCCAGCTTCTGCGAAACACCATTACCCTGGATGTCGGAGAGGATGACGGAGTGAAGGAAAACATGCCTGTGGTGACCGATGCCGGGCTTGTGGGTCGCATCATCGCGACGGGGAACCGGTATGCCATCGGGCAGATCATGCTGAACAAGGATTTCCGCGCAAGCGGAAAGGTGCAGCGGGGGCGCGTCGATGGTATTGTTGCATGGGAGGGTGGTGAAAAGCTTTCATTGAAGAACGTTGCAAAGACACTCGACGTCAAGCCGGGTGACGTCGTTATCACGTCTGAATACAGCAGCATCTTCCCTCCGGGTATCAAGATCGGCGTTGTCGCGGCAACTATACAGGAGCCGGCGGGACTTTTTCAACGTGTTGAGATTTCACCATCTGTGGATTTTTCACGACTCGAAGAAGTGTTCGTCGTTACGCACGTACCGGATAGCAGCCGTATTGCACTCGAACAACGACTTCCCAAACAATAACGACGCCAATGGCCCGTGCCCTCCGGTACATATTCATCTCCATCCTCCTCATCATCGTCCAGACTACCCTTATGAAGTTTCTGAGTGTCCGCGACATCGCACCGGACATTCTCATCGTGTGGATCGTGTATCTGGCAATCCGGGAGGGGCAGATTTCCGCAACGGTTGCGGGGTTTCTCATCGGCGTGATAGTTGACCTCCTCGCCGGACAGGACGGCATGCTGGGACTTTCCGCACTCGCAAAGACCGTGGCGGGATTCGTCGCCGGATATTTCTACAATGAAAACAAAACGGTGCAGACGCTCGGCGGATACTACTTGCTGATCGCTGTGGGCATTGCGGCGCTTCTGCATCATACGATCTATTTTATTATCTTTCTGCAGGGAACCGGACTGGATGTTACGAGTATCATGCTCCAGTACGGACTCGCGGCAACGGTGTACACCACGGCAATTGCCCTGCTGCCGATGTTTGCATTTGCACGAAAGTATTTGTCATAACGATGGCAATGCAGGAAGACATTTATCTGTATCGGAGGCGGCGGACGCTGTACATGGTGATCACCGCCGTCTTTTGTCTGTTCATTGGACGACTCTATCAACTTCAGCTCATCTATTCGGATGAGTACGGGAAAAAGTCGGAAGAGAACAGCATCCGGACGATACCCAAGGAACCCGTACGCGGATACATGTTCGACCGGACGGGCAAATTGGTGGTGGATAACCGCCCCGCTTTCACGATCACCATCATGCCGTTCGAATTCGATACGAACAACATCACCACCCTCTCCTCTATTCTCGATCTTGAGCCGGGATTCATCCGTGAACGTTTGAAGAAGGGCATGGCATATTCACGGTTCATGCCGGTCAAAATAAAACGCGACGTTGACTTCCCGACACTCTCGCGATTTGAAGAACACCGCGACCGACTGCCCGGCGTCGATTACCAGATTGAATCCAAGCGGTTTTACACCACGAGTGCCATCGCCTCGCACATCCTCGGATATGCCAAGGAAGTCTCGGAGAACCAGTTGAAGACACTTGGCGAGGAGTATACGCAGGGAGACGTGGTCGGTTCCTCCGGTCTCGAAGGGCAATTCGAGCGCTCGCTGCGCGGAAAGAAGGGGGCCGAGTTCAGCACGGTGAATGTGCGGGGACAGGTGATCGGCAGCTTCGACAACGGGAGGAACGACATCCCCTCGCTCGAAGGAAACGATCTGTTTCTGACGATGGACTTTGAGTTGCAGGCGCTTGCGGAGTCGTTGTTTGCCGACAAGCGCGGCGCAATTGTCGCGCTCGACCCGCGCGATGGCGGCATTCTGGCTATGGTAAGCAAGCCGGACTACGATCTTTCCATCTTCAGCGGTGTAACGCCTGCCGACATCTGGCGGTCGTTGAACTTCGATGAAAGCCGGCCGCTGTTCAATCGTGCAACACTGACACGTTATCCACCGGGATCCACATACAAGATGATTCTTGCCATCGCCGCCCTGGAACGGGGTGTCGTCTCTCCATCGTGGCGGGTGCAATGCCACGGTTCGTACAGATTTGGCAACAAGGTCTTCAAAGACCTTCACGTTCACGGGTCGACCGACATGGTGGAGGCCATCCAGAGGTCGTGCAACGTATATTTCTATACGCTGATGCTCAAAGTCGGACTGGATGACTGGTCCCGCTACGGGGCAGAGTTCGGTTTCGGTAAACCCACAGGCATTGATATCTCGGAGGAAAATCCGGGGCTCCTGCCAACCACGGAATGGATGAACCGGCGCTACGGCGCGAATGGATGGACACGCGGCTTCTTGCCCAGTCTCGGTATCGGACAAGGGGAATTGGGTGTGTCGCCAATTCAAATGGCCGCGTACGCCATGACTCTCGCCAACAAGGGCCACAACTATCAACCGCATGCTGTCTTTGCTGTGCGCGATAAGAACTCCGGGAAGATTGCCACACTGAAGCATCGCGAAGACAAGATCAATCTCCGGGCAAATACATGGAACATTGTACGTGAAGGGATGCGGCGTGTCGTGGAGGAACCCGGGGGAACGGCAAGTCTCGCACGGGTCAAAGGCATGGAAGTCGCTGGCAAAACCGGCACCGCGCAGAATCCCCACGGCAAGGATCACTCATGGTTTATCGGGTTCGCGCCGTTCGACAAACCCAAGATTGCCATCGCCGTGTTGGTTGAAAACGCCGGCTATGGCGGGTCCTTTGCCGCACCGATGGCCGGAATGTGCTTCGAGAAGTTTCTCTACGGACGTCTTGTCCGCAACGACCCGACGTTCGATGCGAAGACGGCAATGGTCTCGGATTCCAACACTGTGAAACGCCTCCCTCCGGCAGAGACCGCAATTGTTCCGGATGTTTCTTCCAGTCTTGCTGCGCAGAACTGACCGTGTCCAATTTTTTCAAAGAACATATTGACTATTGGATGATTGCCGTGACCGTGGCGCTCGTCTGCTTCGGTCTCGTCTCCATCTACAGCGCTACGTATGACGCGGGTGCATCGGATATTCTCTACAAGCAGCTATTGTATGCCGGTGCGGGATTCCTGTTGATGATCGTGGTGATGTTCCTGCCATTCCGCTTTTTGCAGTTTGTTTCCTATCCCGCATACTTCGCGTCCATTCTGATGCTCGTCTCGGTATTGTTGCTCGGGAAAACTGTTTCCGGCTCAACAAGCTGGTTCAACCTTGGCGCGTTCCGGGTGCAGCCGTCGGAGTTCACAAAAATCACCACGGTGATGGCCCTTGCAACCTACCTTGCCCGCAGTGATGTGAGTCTTTCCCAATTCAAGAATCTCGCCATCGCGACGGGTATTGTGCTGCTTCCTGTCGCACTGATCATGCTTCAACCCGATACCGGTACGGCAATGATCTATATGTGCATGTTCTTTCCCATCCTGTATTGGGGAGGCGCATCGAAGTTCACGCTCCTGTCAATTATTGCCCCGGGTGTTGCGGCTATTACCGCGCTCTTCGGCACCACGCCATTTCTTATTGCCATCATCGCCATCGGTGTGATGATTTATCTGACGAAGGAGCATCGGATCGTTGCGGCCGTGGTGTTTTCGGTGTCGGTACTCGTCGGTATTTCGGTGCAATCCATCTACAGCGGACTGAAGCCCTACCAGCAGAAGCGCATTGATACATTCCTTGATCCCAACGCCGATCCTCTTGGCGCGGGATACAACGTGATGCAATCCAAGGTGGCTATTGGCTCCGGCGGATTCCTCGGCAAGGGATACTTGCGCGGCACGCAAACCCAACTGAACTTTATCCCCGAGCAATGGACGGATTTCATTTTCTGCGTCCCGGGCGAGGAGTTTGGTTTCATCGGAGCGGCGACCGTGTTGATGCTCTTTGCCACTCTGCTTGGACGCGGCGTCTGGCTCGCGTCCGCGGTAAAAAATCCGTTCGGCAGTATTGTCGCGCTGGGCATCGTTGCCATCTTTTTCTCGCACGTGTTTATCAACGTCGGCATGTCGCTCGGCTTGCTGCCCGTCGTCGGCGTACCCCTTCCCTTCCTCAGCTATGGCGGCTCCGCCCTCTTCACCAACATGCTCATGGTCGGTATTCTGCTCAACCTCTTCTCCAACAGAAAAGAATATTGAGCCAACCCTCCCCTTCATTGATTTATTGCTGATTGCTCATTGCCAATTGATCATT
>CAZIHJ010000076.1:0-14535 GCA_964538485.1 uncultured Chitinophagales bacterium
TTCCTTGTTGCTCAGTCCCTCTGCAATGAGTGCAATGACTTCCCGTTCCCGTTTCGTCATTCGTACCGAAGTGAACGGGTTCCCACTCTTGGAACGTGTTGCGTGATCGACAATCTGGGAGAAGAGCGACCCCGCAAGAGGGGGCGGCAACACATTCATTCCTTTGGCGACCAATCGAATTGTTCTCAGTAAATCCTCAAACGTCGCATCCTTCAGGACGAATCCCGAAACTCCCGCTTCAACATACCGGACAAGTTCATCCTGAACCGGCAAGAGATCCATACCGATCACTCTTGACTGGGGGGCATTCTTCCGTAACGGCGTAAGCAAGCGCAGACTCGTTTGATTGCGCAACCCGAGGTCGAGGAGAATCACATTGGGTTTTAATTTTTTTGCTTTTGTTTCCGCGTCACTGTTCCCCGGCGAAGCCGTCACTTTGAGGTCGGGGCGCTGCTGGAGCATAACCGTGAGCCCCTCTCTCAGGAGGCGATTGTCTTCGATTATCAGGACGTGGATTCTCTTCATGCCTTGGAAGTAGGGGGGTACCTATAACTCATTGTTCTGGCATGTGTTGGCCGCGAATTTGCGAACAATATAATAATCCGTGAGGCAGTTTCCAAGTGTTTTTGATAGATGACGGCAGAGACACCATACTGGAAACAGGTTCGGACTGTGGTGAAATGGTTCTTGTTACCATCATTGAGAGACATTCTCATTTAGTATTAGGAATTGATACAAACTATGACTATACTTGTGCTGTCAAATAACAGTACACCGCTTGTAGAATCCTGCAGATGAACCGTACGAGTCCTTCCAAGGTCGAAACGCCATCATACAGAAGAAGCTAGTAAGTATAATCGGCGTACGCCTTGCCTGACGGTTGAGTCGGGCGTTTACAAATACACGAAAGGACGAGTTCCATGGAAAAAGGAACAGTCAAATGGTTCAACGCAGCTAAAGGTTTTGGTTTCATTGCACGCGAAGGTGGCGAGGATGTATTCGTCCACTTCAACGCAATCTCAGCAAGCGGCTACAAGAGCTTGAATGAGGGCGATCCGGTTGAGTTCGAAGTCGAAAAGGGCCCCAAGGGTCTTCAGGCATCGAACGTCACAGTCGTTCGATAAGAAACAAAGCAATGCTGTAACAATAAACCCTGCTCACAAGGCAGGGTTTTGTATTTGTTGGGTGATTGAGCTCCGGGCTCCTTCCCCCCACAACAAACCCCTCCTCGACTGGTATCGACGCGGTTTCCCTGTCTTGATGTTAACGCACACGTTTCCATCAATCCGATTGACGACAAACATTTGAGTGGACACAGGTAAAATTATACATTGACAAAGTGCAACCAAAGAGTTATTATATCAAAGTACTTCAACGAGATACCGGTGTCTGCTCTTCTTAGATGTTCTGAGTTTTTCCCCCCATCCGATGTTGTAGTGTGCGATTCCAGGTCTGCCGTATAACTTCCCTCATGATATTGACGACGTGTGCTGGTTGGTTAACTGAATATTCTGAAGTTCCCCTACGTGCTAAAATGTCTCTCCATATCAATAGTAAGGAGCTGTGATCATGTATTACGCATATCGTACCTGTGCTCTCGTCCTGGTGATGTGTCTGTTCGGACCCACAACGGCAAGGGCACAAGAAAAGAAATATACACATGAGGAACTGACCGGCCGCGCTGAGGTCATTGCCATTGGCAGAGTTGCCACGATGCGCTCAGATTGGAACGCCAATCGGACACGGATATTTACAGAGGTAACGATAGCTGTAGACGAGTATCTGAAAGGCGCTGAAGGTCACACAACATTGATACTCTCTGTTCCCGGGGGCGAAGTTGGAGAAGTGGGAGAAACGTACAGTCATGTGGCAAGGTTTACAAGAAATGAAGAGGTGGTTGTCTTTGCAAGACGCGATACACGTGGTGCATACACTCTGGTATCGGGTGAACAAGGTAAACTTGCAATAACAACCAATGAACGTACCGGCCGCAAGATGGTCGAGGATGATAAATTACTCGATATGCTAAAGTCCCAGGTCCGTCGATCAGTTGACCGGGAACTCAAGAACCGTTAACCACTTCTCCACGACCTCCAACATCATCAAGCGATAAGGTGTTCAATGAAAACGTTGCTCAAATTCGGATCTCTGATTTTCATCCAAGTTCTTCTCTCTGCGGGAACCGTTCCCGCGATTGCGCAAATCGATACGATTATTGTTCCCTATCTCACTTCGGGTTACAGGTACCAGCAGGTGGCCTGGGGCGGACTTTCCGGCTTTGAGGCGTCGGGGTTTGATGATAGCGGGTGGCCGACGGGCAGTGCTGGATTTGGTACCATCAGCGCGGGATGTCCACTCAATAATGAAAGCGACGTTAACACCGCGTGGAGTCCGAATACAGACATCCTCATCAGAAGGCACTTTGAACTGCCTGCGGGGGCGGGATTGCGCGTCAGTGTTGCGATTGACAATGATGTACAGGTCTTCGTCAACGGTCAGGATATTTCCGGCGGTCTTCGGGTGCATGAAGGTTGTGCATCGCGCGGGAGTTTTGTGTTCGTTGCCCCAAGTACCATACTGAACGTTGGTGACAACCTGGTCGCTGTCCGCGGCCGTGACCGTGGAGTAGACACATACCTTGATATTCAGATTGCAGCTGATTTACCTCAAGTGTACACTGTTACCGGTGGAAGTGGGTTCGATGGAAATAACTCTGCCGGCACATTCTCCCTCCATGATGCCATTAATGAAGCCAACACGACACTCGGTGTTGACACGATCAAGTTTAATATCCCGGGCGGGGGAGTGCAGCCCTGCTCCCTCGTTACGGCGCTTCCTGATATTACCGATGCAGTTGTGATTGATGGATTCACCCAACCGGGGGCCTCGCCCAATACGCTGGCTGCGGGAAGCAACGCCGTTCTTAATATTGAGGTTTTCAGCAACTATGATGTGGACCGGGGTTTTGTCATTAGAGGAGGAGGAAGTACGATCCGCGGCCTGGTCATCAACCGGTTTCAGGAAGATGGTATTGCTCTGTGGAGCGATAATAACCGCATCGAAGGAAATTTTATTGGTACGGATCCCACCGGAAGTGTCGTCGCCGGCAATACTTTTAATGGAATTTCTGTGGATGGGAGTTCCAACCTCATTGGTGGCTCCACGCCGGGGGCGAGGAATGTCATTTCCGGAAACGGAGACGATGGAGTGGATATTTACAATGGCGAGCAAAATATCGTTGCCGGAAACTATATCGGCGTAACAGCCAGCGGCAGTACAAGTCTCGGGAATGGCGGCCATGGCATCAATATTCACGCAGGGAAATCGGTGGTGGATAACAACACAGTCGGTGGAAATACGCCGGGTGCGCGCAATGTCATCTCTGGAAATGAGCGTAACGGCGTGAGGGTCTCCTTCGGGAACGACAACACCATTCAAGGGAATTACATCGGGTTGGATGCATCCGGAACAAGCGCCCTCGGTAACGATCTTGACGGCGTGGCGATTGTAAATTTCTCCGAAGGTAATCATGTCTACGGAAACGTTATTGGTGACAACGGAGATGATGGTGTCGGGTTTGTTGATGCTGGCGGAAATGCAGTGCAAGGAAACAAGATTGGCACAAACGCCTCCGGGACATCCGCGTTGGGAAATGAGGGGGATGGCGTCTCCATTGAGGTTGGGGATGCAGCTCCCGCCGGTATTGCCGGGAAGAAGGCATCCAGAGGGCTTGATGGCAATACTGTGGGAGGAAGTGGAGAAGGGGAAGGGAATACGATTGCATACAATGGCGGCAACGGTGTTGCGGTCTATTACAGCTCCGGGAATGCGATCCTGCAAAATTCCATCTTCGAGAACGGCGCGCTGGGCATTGACCTCGGCGGCGATGGTGTCGGGTTTGCTACCGCGATGCCCGTTTCGGCAGGGGGTGGCCCGAATAACTATCAGGTTTTCCCAATCCTCAGTTTTGCGGCGTTCGATCTTCAGGGCGTGGCCGGGTCGATTCTTGCTGAACCATCTTCCGACTACCGGATCGAATTGTTCCGCAACATTGAAGCAGATGCTTCGGGGTTTGGAGAAGGCAAATCGTTCATCGGGTTTGTTGATGTCACAACTGACAGTACCGGCTTGGGAGTGTTTTATACACAGACCCCCGGTCAGCTTGTGGCCGGCGAGTATGTGACTGCAACAGCAACCGATAATGACAATAATACATCCGAGTTTTCAGGTGCAGTCCTTGTCTCGGCGAAGGTGAAGTCTTTTGGCGAACACTTTGTTGTTAACACAACGCTCGCCGGCATTCCTCTCCATTGGCAGGACGGCAACGCCGTGTTCAGGATCAGCACGAGTGTCCCGACGGAGTTGCAGTCGGCTCTGGTCAACGGGTACACCGTGTGGAGTGATCTTCCGCCTTTGACCTATGTCTACGGAGGAACAACCGACACGGCAACGTGGGGCGGTGAGCCCGACGGCATCAACAACAACGTATGGGTGACTTCCGGCTGGGATGCTCTTACGGGAACGGATTCCAACGTCATCGCAGTAACGCGTGTCCGGTACAATACTTTGAATGGTGCCATTACAGACGCAGATATTGCGTTCGATGCCGAGCATTTCGGGTGGGCCGCGAGCAGTGCCGAGGGTGAAGCCATGGACGTTCAGAACGTTGCGGCCCATGAAGCCGGACACTTCAGCGGGCTTGGCGATATCTACAATCCCAGTGAGCCGGGATATGTTCCTCAAATGGGGGCAGGCAATCAGGATGTGACGATGTACGGACTGATTCAATATGGAGAGACGTCAAAGCGGACACTTGATTCTCCTGACTCGGCAGGAATTGCATACATATTCAACAATGTCCCGTCTGCCCGAATGGATATTATGTTGGTGTTTGACGGTTCGACAAGTTACACAAACACATTCGGCGCTTTTGATCCTTCCAAGGCAAGTGCCGCTGAACTGGTACAGAAACTTCGCGTCGGTGACAGAATCGGTGTTGTCAAAATGCCCGGCACCGTGGCGCTCCCTCTCACCACAATACTCGACAGCGCTTCACGAGCACTTGCTACGGCGGCGATCAATGCACTTGCTGCTGGTGGGCAAAGCGCAATTGGGGCGGGGTTACTGGCCGCACAGAGTCAGTTAGACTTTTCGCCCATAGCCAATCATGGCAAGGCGATGATTCTCTTTAGCGCCGGTGAAGAAAACACTCCCCCAAATGCACTTGATGTCTTGCCTTCAATTGCGGCGGCCGGAACGAATGTCTATACGCTGGGATTCCAGGGAAGCAGCGGGCAGAATCTTGCGAACAAGATTGCCGATTCCACTGGGGGCACGTACTATCTTGCTGCGGATACAATCATCAATCAGATTGTTGATCAAATCTGGAACACACTTCTCGGCCAGCAGTACGTGTTTTACACGGTCGCGCAGAGCGATACGTTCGATAATGTTTCACCGCCGGGAATTCGCTGGCAAGGTCCGGTCGACAATGGCACGGTCGCAATTCTCCCAGGGATACGCTGGCAGGGACCAACGCCAAGCATTACATCTCCTTTCGCCGGTACAAGCCCGACAGGCAGTTTTGTTCTCACACTGCAGCAGCCCAGTGGCGGTCCACTGATTGATTCCGCGTATGTGGCGCAACATCCGGAATTGGGGATTCAATTTTTCAGTGGCCCAACCTTCCAATTCTTCAAGATCACCAACCCGACTCCCGGTCTGTGGAGTCTGTTTGTCTACGGTCGGGAGTTACCACTTGAAGAAGAGCCGGTAGTAATTTCCATCACCGCGCTCACCGACATTACGATGGCAGTGGGATTTGACAAGATCAACTACGCCATCAGGGAGCCCATTGCAATGACCGTGGCCCTTTCTGAAGGCGGTCAAACAACCGGGGATCCTCACGTTACCGGTGGTAATCCCATAACGGATGCCATAGTTATTGCCAAGGTGAATCCGCCTCTCCCGTCGCCACCTGTTGACATTCCAATGAACCATGTTGGCGGTGGTGTGTACAAGGGTTCGTTTGACAGTACAATAACGCCGGGGACCTACGGAGTAACATTCCTTGCTCAACGCGATACCATCGAGCGTGTTGCCACTGAAGCGGTGTTTGTTGTACCCACGTTTGTTCCTGCCGTCAACATCGTAAACAATCCGGGGTTTGAGTCCACGACCACCCCATGGACGTTCTTTACAAATGGAACGGGGAGTTTCACATTGAGTTCGCCGGGAGCGTCAGGTGCTACGGCAGCACGACTTGCAGTCACCACCCTGGGGAACAACATCCAGTTCTATCAGACAGGGCTGACGTTGAAACCCAACGCTCTGTATCGGTTGACGTTCAAAGCATATTCAAGTAACGGTCGCGATCTCTCCGTGTTCCTTCAGAGGCACGATCCCCCGTATACAAACTACGGCCTCAACAATGTGGTATTTAACCTGACGTCAGGGTGGCAGACTTTCACGATTGAATTTACCGCCATTAATTTCCCCCCGCCGACGCCCAGCAATGCGCGACTTCGCTTCAAACTCAATGGCTTTGCCACTGCCGGCACCATCTATTTCATTGATGATGTGTCGCTTCAGGAGGTGAATACGGATCCTCCCGTGGCTGCGAAAATCTCCGTGGAAACCGCTGCGGATGGCAGTGGTGCCGTTGTTCCGAAGCAGACTATTGAATCGGGGAATACGATAACAGCGTTTGCTATTTCACGCACAGCGTCGAATCAGTTCATTGCAAATGTTCCCGCGACGTGGTCACTGATCGATCTTGGTGGCAGTGTTGTGGCAGGAGATCTTGTGGCCGCCGGCGACGGGAAGAGCGCGGTGCTTACAGGGAACGCAGCGGGCTTTGCGCGCATACGGGCCATCTCGGGAATCCTCACGCCAACGCCCTCAGACACCGTTACTGTTGTTGAGCCCCCTCCACCTCCCGCCAATATTCTCGTCAATGGCGGATTTGAAAGTGGGAACCAGGCATGGACGTTCAGCACGAACGGGGTGGGCAGCTTTTCAATTATTAGTCCCGGCTTTGTCGGTGCAAAGGCGGCGCAGGTGAGCATCACAACACAGGGGACGGCCGTCCAGCTCTACCAGAAAGATATTACACTTACCGCCGGTCAGGGATACCGGTTGAAGTTCTCGGCACTGTGTAATACGGGACATGATGTCTCCATTTCCATTTTCAAACATGGGACGCCATTCACTCCATACGGCCTGACCAACTTTGTTTGCAATCTCACGAACACCTGGAAGTCATTCTCCGTGGACTTCGTTGCTGCGGGGTTCAGTGGAACGGTGACAGACGCACGTTTGCGCATCTGGCTTGGTATCTACGATGCCAATGGGGACGTCTACCGGTTTGATGATGTCTCCATTGAACCGTTGCCAGCACCAACGATTCTTGCCGGCCAGGAAAGTCTGACGCCTTCTGAGATCCCGACGGAGTTTGTGCTGTCTCAGAATTACCCCAACCCGTTCAATCCGACAACAACAATAGTGTTTGGATTGCCCGTGGATGCCGATGTCTCTGTTGACGTTTATAATGTGCTGGGCCAGCAGGTAGGTCAGCTCTTTGGTGCCCATACGCATGCAGGATATCATGAAATTACTTTTGACGCCTCCCACCTGGCCAGTGGGTTGTATCTGTACCGGTTGACAGCAACTTCTGCAGAGGGTAAAACCCATACTGCAATTCAGAAGATGGTGCTTACCAAATAGAAACAAACCCACCGTGTAACAGCCCCGTCACTACAGTGGTGGGGCTGTTGCATTTTATAGCCCTTGCATTATGTCTATCCGGTTGCTACCTTGAACCCAGCCAACCGAATCTTGAATCAGAAAGTCGTTAGTACCCTGAACATCTCATTCACACCTGCCGTTGCTCAAAAGAGTAGAGCGGCCGCGAGAGGGTCCCGGTATGCTGGGCTCCTCGCTTGCCTGATGATGGTGATTGCCGAATCGTCCGGTCAGCATACCATCAGGTTCTCGCACCTTTCCATCAAGGATGGGCTTTCTCAGAGTGCCGTGAATTGCATACTGCAGGACCGTCAGGGCTTTATGTGGATCGGAACCCAGGACGGCCTCAATCGTTTTGACGGCTACACATTTACCGTCTTCAAGCACAACCCCGAAGACACAGCAAGTATTAATGATAACTTCGTTTACTCCATTTACGAAAACGATGGTGGATTGTGGATTGCGACTCTGAACCGTCCCGATGAATTGAACAAATTCGATCCGGCGACCGAGACATTTTCCCACCATCCAACAGACAGTATCGACCTTGCGGACGCAGTTGTCAGTTCCGTGATTTCGACGTACAGAGACCCTCACGGTATTGAATGGAAGGGCTCCATCGGAGGAGGATTGACACGGCTTGATACGAGGACGGGTGAAAAAACAGTATTCAAGAACATTCCATCAGACAACGGGAGTTTGAGCAGTAACAAGGTGTACTCGGTGTATGGAGACCGTTCCGGTACCATCTGGGTTGGCACATTCGAGGGCCTGAACAGATACGAGGCGCGAACAGGCAAGTTCATCCGGTATCGTCATGATGGCAGTGTCCCGCATTCACTCAGCGATGATTGGGTGTGGCCAATTTTTGAAGACCGAAGCGGAATACTGTGGGTGGGTACCGTGCGCGGCGGATTAAACAGATTCGATAGATCCACCGGTGTGTTTACCGCCTACCGCCACAATACAGCAGACCCGTTCAGTCTCAGTGATGACTACGTCCTGTCGATTTCACAAGACCGCTCAGGATTGCTCTGGGTAGGAACCAACAATGACGGATTGAATTTCTTCCACCCTGAACTTGCTGCGTTCGAGCACTATGCAAAAGATCCGGCAAACCCGCGCAGTCTCATTGATAATGGTGTTACTTCAATTTATGTGGATCGTTCAGGCGTACCGTGGATCGGAACACAAGGTGGAATAAGTCGTCTCGATCATGCTACAGGTAATTTCACACACGTTATTCGTGACCCGGCCAGGAAGCACACCCTGAGTGAAAATGTTGTTCTCGCCATGCTTCAGGACAGGTCGGGGATGTTCTGGTTCGGTACGCAAAGCAGCGGCCTTGATCGTTTTGATCCGGCTACCGGTGAATTCGCGCACTTCCGTCACGACCCCAAAAATATCCGGAGCTTGAGTGACGACCGCATCTACTCGTTGTGTGAAGATCGTTCAGGAACCCTATGGGTTGGGACATACGGAGGAGGGTTGAATCGTTTCGACAAGACGACTGGTGTATTCACCGTGTATTCTCACGATGATTCCTCATCGACGAGTCTGAGCTCGGACGCGACATGGGTGGTGTTGGAGGACAAGCAAGGCGTGTTATGGGTCGGCACGTATGGTGGAGGCTTGAACCGGTTTAATCATGAAACCGGGACATTCACGAAGTTTATCCACGAAGCGGGAAACCCGGCAAGTATCAGCGATGACAATATTCTCTCTCTGTACGAGGATCGGGCCGGGAACCTGTGGATAGGAACAACCGGTGGCCTCAATCGCCTTGATCGGGCGACCGGTACGTTCAGTCATTACAGGGAAAAGGACGGACTGATCAATGACGTGGTCTTCGGAATCCTTGAAGACGCCAACGGACACCTGTGGGTCAGCACCAACAAAGGAATATCACGGCTTGATCCCGGATCGGGGACGTTCCGGAGTTATGATGTCAATGACGGATTACAGGGGAATGAATTCAACCAGAACGCATTCGCGCGCAATCCGAAGACCGGCACGATGTATTTCGGAGGGTTGAACGGGGTTACGGTTTTTCATCCCGACAGTGTGCGTGACAATGCATTTATTCCGCCGGTGGTGTTCAGTGCATTCCGGCGCTACAATACGGATGACGAGGAAGGAAAACCTATTGAAGAAAAGGGAATACACTCGCGTCAGAATATCCATCTTACATACAAAGACAATATAGCCACATTTGAATTTGCTGCTCTCAACTTTTACAATGCCCACGAGAATCGGTATGCCTACAAGCTGGAAGGATTCAGTGACAGTTGGATTCAATTGGGCGCGGAGCGCCGGGCAACGTTTACCAACCTTGATGCAGGCGAATATACTCTGTTGGTCAGAGGTTCGAACAATGACGGACTCTGGAACAACGACGGCGCATCACTCTCGCTTGTCGTAACGCCGCCCTGGTGGAAAACGACCTGGGCGTACATGACGTACGGGATTATGGTAGTCGGGATGTTGTACGGACTACGCAAGGCGGAAATCAACCGTCGCGAACAAAAGGCGCAGGTGCGGGAATCGGAACTTCGCGCAAAGGCAGCGGAAGCGGAGAAGCGAGCTCTCTCGGCGGAGAACGAGCGCAAGACCAAGGAGCTGGAGGGAGCGCGCACACTCCAGCTTTCCATGTTGCCGCAAGAATTGCCGAAACTGCCTCATCTCGAAATCGCGGTATTCATGAAAACGGCGACCGAAGTGGGAGGAGACTACTACGATTTCCAACTTGTGGAGGACGGCACGCTCAACGTCGCATTCGGCGATGCAACAGGCCATGGTATGCAAGCGGGTACTATTGTTACCTTGATGAAGGGCATGTTTACGTCTGACGCCTCGCGCCTCGGCATTCAGGATTTTTTCAACCATTGCAGCCGTTCCATCAAAGGGATTAAACTGGGACGCCTGTTGATGGCCTTCAGTTTGCTGAAAATCTCGCACCACCGGGTTTCCTTCTCCAGCGCGGGAATGCCTCCGGTGTTTATCTTCCGGAACGACAATGGCAATGTGGATGAAATCATGCTGAAGGGAATGCCGTTGGGAGCGATGAAACACTTTCCGTATATGGTGCATGACGAGTCGCTGCGCCCCGGCGACACCATCCTCTTGCTTACCGATGGACTTCCGGAACAGAAGAACGCCTCCGGTGAAATGTTTGACTATGCGCGGGTGCAGGCGATATTTAAGGAAGCGGGCGGCAATAACCCTGACGGTATTGTCACACATCTTGTTCGGGCCGGGGAAGAATGGATGCACGGTTCCACGCAAGAGGATGACATCACCATGATGGTCATCAGAATGAAAGGATGACCGGATACCTTGAAAGGCAAAGGATGGAAGACGCAGTAACGCTCAAAGTGACATTACCAAGAATTCCCAACATCGAGTTGGTGGCAATTGAAGGCCTCAACCGGCTTGCTCACCATCTCGGCATTGCAGACGAGAAGATTGGCGAGGGGAGAATCCTCGTCACCGAAGCAATCATCAATGCACTTGAGCATGCCGGTGGAACACCCCCCGAGGTTGACGTGGAGTTTACAATGACACGTGAACAATTGGTGATTTTTGTAAAGGACAGGGGAACGGGATTCGATCCGGACTCGGTGAAAGAACCGCGCTTGAAGGAAAAACTCGGTTCGTCGAACAAGCGTGGCTGGGGATTGAAATTGATGAAATCAATGTCAGACGATTTCCATCTCGAATCAGATATGAACGGCACCAGGATTACGCTGACCAAGAAACTGACCTGAAGGAGTACAATGGAACAAGAATTCTCGCTTACGTCCGAAGTGATGAGCGGTTGCCTCGTTATCGCCACATCGGGGTACATCAACAATGCGGGTGGGGAAGCAATCTCCAAGGAATTCACATCCCATTATGAAAAGGGGATCAAGAACGTTGTCATCAATCTTGCCCAATCAAAAGTCGTGAATTCCATCGGCATGTCATTTCTGATTGAGATTATTGACACGTTGAACGAAGCCGGGGGGAAACTCGTGTTCACTAATACCGATCCCGCCATTGAAAAAATGCTGTCCATTATGGGCCTGCTGGAGGTTGCCGGACATGAAAAGACTGTCGGCGATGCCTTGAAATCGCTCTCAGCCCGATGATGTTGTGATGAATACCAAGCTGCGCATTGACCGTCTTGCCGTACACATCGAGTCGTTGCAGGAAGGATTCGAACTGCTCGCAAAAGCATCGACTCTCAAAGAGCTCGCACGTCTTTTTTTCCATTTTCTTCGCGGCACGCTCACTTCGGTTGATGGCCACATCCTTTTCCATCCGGCATCAGGTAGTGAATGGCAGCAACTCTACGGCAAAGGAAATATTCCGCCGGAGGCACTTGCTGTTGCCGGTGCGGTTGAGAAATTCACTGTCCATACGTTTGCCACCAAGAACGCTTCGTTATTAGCCCTCCAACCACTTATTGACAGGGCGTGTGTCGCTGTTGTCCTCGGTCGCAAACTCAACAGGTCAACATATTCTGACTTGGACCTGATCACGTTACGGGTTTTCCTTCAGCTTTTTGCCAACGCGTATCAAATGCAGTTGTACCGACAGAAGGAAAAAGGGATGGTCTTTTCCCTGAATCATCGACTTCTGCAATTGAACAGTTTGATCGATACGGGCATCGAATTGTCGCGGCCGCGGCAGGAACATTTGTTGCACCTGACGGCTCTTCAGCGGGCGGCGGCTCTGACCAATGCATCACGCGGGTCCGTGACAATCTCCAGGGGACGGGAACGCACAGAGCAGATCGTCTTTCCCGAAGGTATCCGCTATCGCAAACCGGCAGACAAGTCGCACCGTATCCGTTCAACATTCAAGTTTGGCGGACTGACATACGCTTTTGAACTGCTGGAGAAGGAAAGCCGTTCCGGTGCAGGGCCGTTTGACGAGACTGACCGGTTGTTACTCGACGCACTCACTCGCCAGGTGCACGCGGTGTTGGAGAATCGTCATCTGCAGGCACAGGAAATTGAGAAGCAAAAACTGGACAGAGACATCAAAGTTGCCGCCGACATCCAGCAGCGGATTTTGCCAAAGTCATTGCCTGCGATTGAGGGATATGACCTCGCAGGAGTGAATATTCCGACGAAGTTCGTCGGGGGCGATTATTACGACTGTATCCTCCTCGCGGACGGACGCTATATGCTTATCATGGCTGATGTTGCCGGGAAAGGCATTCCTGCTGCGTTGCTGGTGAGCAGTTTCCACGCATATCTCTCGGCGTATCTCGAAAGCCACATTGCGCTCACCGACCTTGCCCGCCGGCTGAACACAGTCATCTATCGCGCCTCAACCGAAGAGCGGTACATCACTGCCTCGCTTGTTCTGTTCACACCGTCAACGGGTGAACTGGAGAGCATCAATGCCGGACATACGGCAACATACCTGCATCGGAATGATGGGACGATTCAGGAACTTAATACCGGGGGAGTCGCCCTGGGGATGCTTGACATGGATCTTCCCTATAAAAGCGACCATGTTGTCCTGGAAAGGGGAGAACGCCTGCTCCTGTATACAGACGGTGTTACCGAAGCCATGAATACCAAGGGTCAACTCTACGATACCAACGGTTCGTTCAAGCGCTTCCTCCAGTCTCAACCCCCCGAAGCTGCACAGGGTTTCATCAACGCGCTTCTTGCCGATATCGAACGGTTTACGGCTTCAGCACCCCAGGCCGATGATATCACCGCAATGTGTTTAATTCGGACGTAGCCGTCCTTCTCTCCATTCGTTCCTGCCTGTACCTTCTACAAAGTACCGCTTGCATAATAGTGGAATGCACTATTACCGCTCTGTATTCAGTGTTTACACACACACGTGTTTGGTACTGCGTTTGTCTGACAGATCTCCACTATGACAATTCCCCAAGAGAAGGTGAAGAGATGACTGAACGGAACATGATGAAGAAAAAAATGCGAGTGCTTATTGTGAGGGGTCCGGGCATTGAGAGGTCATTTGTGCATGCGATTGAGCAATATGGTTCCAGAGTTGACATTGTATCGAATACAGAGGATGTGCTCAGTATCCTGACTCTCATTCCCTATGATGTTGTGGTGTTGAATAATGTCGATGCCACTGAAACCATCCTGATGGTTCGCGGGAATACGGAGATTCAACAACAACCTGTGTTGTTTCACCTCAGTAATCCGGATGATTGTCACGATCCTCTGGAGAGTTTCAAGGCAGGGGCGGATGGATTTACTGTAGACAAGCTTTGTCTGCAGAGCTTATTGACATGCGAAGGGGTTGACAACCGTTATCCGTCGGACTCTTCATACAGTGATACACTGGAAGCTTAGTGTTGTGGTTCCGGGAATCGCGGAGGCCTGTTTGAACGGCGTCTCCGTCTCATGATACGCTTCGGCCCATAGTGCAGCCAGAATCCCGTCACGGAGAACAGTATGAGCGAGACGCCCGTGATCGTCGTGTACGAGAGTTTGAATTGGCCATTGCCGGTCCCAAGAAGATAATCGAGAATGGAGCCATCACGGATGTTCTCGGTAAAATCTGATCTTCTTCTTTCTATGTGAAGCAACTTTCCCGTTGTTCCATCTGTAACATACCCACACTTTCCGTTCTTGCAATTCAGGGGCCAAAGAGTTATTCTTCATCATTCCTTCAGAAGTTGAATAACACCATTCCCCGATGTCAGGGTCTACTTGAATACGCCACTTTCTTGAAACGTACTGTTTCCATAGTATTGGTTACCCTGTATCTCTTTAACCTCTTTGGTTACATGGGAACGTTCCTCATGGCCCAGGC
>CAZIHJ010000077.1:0-14527 GCA_964538485.1 uncultured Chitinophagales bacterium
GTAGTATGAATTGCCAGAATCGATTTACGGATTAAACAGGTGAAGGCGCGGTTCGTCGTGTACCTCACTCGAGAGGAGTCCTAATACGTAACACCAGTGCATATCTCCCTTACGATACATTCCACCAACCTCTCCGAAAAACACACGTTATCATAATGTCCGGTTGGGGACACACGCAAAACCTGTGTTCTGAAGATGTCAAAAGCTGGGGTGACGACATCCTTGGGTAGTTTCCGCAAGTAGCATTTAGCATCATCGTTTCCTGATCGACTTCAGTCCCTTCTCACTATCTTCTGAAATAACGCCTTCTGCTTACTCTTTGGAAGGTCTCAACTTCCTCTCAAACTCCTGGAAGTACGTCACTGCGGCTTTTGCGATTCTGGTTACAACTGCATCAAGCTGACGCGTCCTCTGACAATTTCCACAATCCGTGGAATTTTGTATGTCGACAAGATTCTTCAATTGCGTTCGCTTGTCCACTGATTGTGAATGGTGAACCGGGAGAGCGCACTTGACAACATGACGCTCAATCTCTCGACCGGACAAGGCAAATATCATTAATCGTATGCTCGGGAGCTTTGGAAGCTTTGGGGGCGAGTTCCCGATGAAGATGTCCGGGATGCCATTCACAAGTCCAGACGGCTCATCGATAAATGAGACGGGTCAGTCGTATTTGCTGAAAATCTTCAGTGCCTTTACCTGTTTACGGATTGACTCCTGAATGGGTTTAAGATATATTATACATAGTAGGTAAGAGTTCCTCGCCTCATCCTCGTTGTTTGACACTTCTGACCCTTTCCCAACAATCCCAGAGGTCTCCTATGCGTCTATGCGCGCTCCTTATTGCCATCCTTCTCGTTTCGATTCCTGCCTATGCCCAGGAGTACGTTCTTCTCGGATGGAACGATCTTGGCATGCATTGCTCGAACAAGGATTTCTCAAAGATGGCTGTGCTTCCGCCGTACAATACGGTCACAGCACAGTTGATCAAGAAGATACCAGGTGGACTTCCACAGGTTATAACAAATGGTTATTCAGTATCGTATTCGATTCCCGGGAATACATACTCGGTGGGAAAGACGAATTTCTGGACATACGCTCAACAGTTGTTTGGTTTGCCTCAGCCGCTCCCGCCAGATATCGGACTGACAGGGAAAGGCATGATCGGGACACTGGATACCAGCGGAAACAGTTTCTATGTGTTGGGCATTCCTAACACTCCGTTCTCCGATGATGATCTTATCAACGAGAAGCCGTACCAGCTTCTCCATCTCGTTGCGACAAATACGACGACAGGTGATACGGTTGCGACAACGGATATTGTCGTTCCGGTGAGCAATGAAATCGGCTGTGTGCAATCAGGATGTCATTCTTCTGAACAATCTATTCTCAACGGTCATGAAGATGCGAGCCTCACTGCTCCTGTCTTGTGTGCGTCGTGCCACGCTTCCAATGCTCTCGGCACTGTGGGCGATCCTGAGGCGAAGTCATTGTCGTTCAGGCTCCATGACAAACATCAATTCATCACTCCAACCGGTTCCGTCGCGACATGCTACAAATGCCATCCTGGACCGAACACACAGTGTTTGCGCGATGTCATGGGAACGGACCACACCAATCCTTTGACATGTCAGACCTGTCATGGTACGATGGCGCAAGTTGCATTATCGATCGAGGAGGGCCGCCGCCCGTGGTTTGACGAACCCAAGTGTGGAAGTGTAATATGCCATGGCAGCACGTATGCTGAAGAAGAGAATACGCTCTATCGTATGTCCAGGGGGCACGGGGGGTTGTTCTGTTCGTCATGTCATGGAAGCCCGCATGCAATTGCTCCAACAGTCCAGCCGAACGACAATCTTCAAAACGAACGCCTTCAGGGATTTGCTGGGACGCTGAGCGACTGCATGGTGTGTCACACAACTCCGCCATCATCACCGGGGCCGCATGGACGGATGTTTGGAAGTCAGGTTACCACCCATATTGCGGTATCGCAGAATTGGAATATGGTTTCCATTCCTCTTACCGTAGCCGACCAGAGGAAGTCATCTCTGTTCCCAACGTCAACCTCCGACGCATTTGCGTTCAGTCTGGTGAGCGGATATGTCCGCCAGGACACCCTGCTCAATCGATGGGGCTACTGGCTGAAGTTCCCTTCTTCCCAAACGATCGACTTGACTGGGAATACCAGGGAACACGATACCGTAACTGTGCACCAGGGATGGAACATGATCGGGTCAACCTCTGCTGCGGTGGGAACCTCAACGATCATCCAGATTCCGCCCGGGATTATCGAATCTCCATACTTCGGCTACAACGGATCGTACAGTAATGCCGACACGTTGAAGCCCGGAAAAGCATATTGGGTCAAAGCACTGCAAACAGGAAAACTGATTCTGAGGTGAGCAGAGCGAGCCAGGACCTCGGAAAGAGAATTGAAGGCAATCAGTCTACTTTAATTGTATTAGGACTCTCATCACTAGACCACTGTTTCCAAGGAGCATGTTATGGTACGCATGTCGACGATAGTGCTTGCATTCACATTGTGTTCACTTACCCTTGCTCAACAGACGAAGGAAACGCACGACAACGAAACGGTCGCCCAGGTTCCGATCTTGACTGACTTCCACGAAGTGATCTTCAAGGTATGGCACACTGCATGGCCTGAGAAGGACATAGCAATGCTGTCCGGTTTGCTGCCGGACATCAAGCACTTTAGTGACAGTCTTGCGAGGGTTCAGCTCCCGGGCATTCTGCGTGATAAGCAAGAATTGTGGAAGCAGAACACTACGAAGCTCCAGGAGATCGTGTCCGTGTATTCGGACGCGGCATCACCAGTCGACAGCCTGAAATTGCTCGAAGCGGCGGAAAAGCTTCACGCACAGTACGAAGTACTTGTGCGTGTTATCAGACCGGTGCTTAAGGAACTGGATGCGTTTCACCAGGTTCTCTACATGCTTTATCATCACTATCTGCAGGAAGAGAACCAGGAGAAGCTCGTCTCGTCAGTGAAGGAACTCAAATTGAGGATGGCGGCGCTTGAAAAGGCTGTTCTTCCGGATCGTCTCAAGAAAAAGGAGGGTGATTTTAGAGAAGCACGCGCAAGACTTGGTCAATCCGTCGGGCTCCTCGACACCTCGATGGTGAAAGATAACCTGAAAGAGTTTGCATCCAGAGTTGAAGTGATGCACACACGATATCAGGCACTGGAAAGGGTGTTTGAATAGCTGAAGTGAAATTCCATGGTTCGACTCTTCGATCCCCCGCAGCCCGGCTCCTATTCCTTTTCCGGTTGTTTGGAAGAATTTCCGGTAGTGTAGGATGGACTGGAATGTTATTGACCGCAAACTGACCGATTTAGGACAGGGTACTTGACAAGTTGATTCCCGTTTACTATTATCTAATAGCACGATAAAGTAAGGGGTAAAAGTAACCGACCCGTCCTATATGGGTGGTCTTCTGGCTTCTTTTCTATCGCTCTCCTGAAACCCATCCGTGGCTCACCAAGGCTGAACTTGACTACATCTGGAGCGATCCGGCGGAGTCCGGTGCTCCAATCAAATGGAGTTCGTTGTTCCCTCACAGGCAGACTTGGGCATTCTCCATCGCAAAATTCATGACCGATCCGATTTGGTGGTTGTATCTCTTTTGGATTCCTGATTTCCTGTTGGCGGTATGCTTATCGCTCTTGTGGTGGGAGCAATTCTGCAAGCGACCGGCAGCTATGTACCGATTTTTATCATTGCAGGATCATCCTACCTGCTGGCTCTCCTGGTCTTTCACTTGCTGGCTCCCAAACTTGAGCCAGCGAAGATTGAAGAGCCGGTTGGACCTTAAGCGGAGAAAATCGTGAATACATATACTCAGATGTTTGATTTCACCGGAAGAACCGTTGTCATTACCGGAGGCACCGGCGTGCTTGGCCGCGAGATTGCCGTGGCGCTTGCGAAATGCGGAGCGAATGCGGCAATCCTCAACCGGGATGTTGGTCGCGCCGCGCCGGTTTCAAAGTTCGTCACCGGTGTTGTTCTCCCGATTGATGGTCGGTTTTCAGCGTGAACAGACGGCCGGTCAAAATCCTTGTCAATAAGAACACACCGAACGTTGTTGAGACGTTTTCGCACCTCGGTGATGTTATTGCTCTTGAAACGCAAGAGATCACGCGGGAAGCAGTACGCGATTGCGATCTTTTGATCGTGAGATCAGAGACAAAAGTCAACGGCGAATTACTCGAAGGGAGTTCAGTCCGTTTCGTCGGTACCGTTACGATTGGGACCGACCATATTGACAAGGAATACCTTGCATCCCGAACCATCGCGTTTGCAAGCGCGCCCGGGAGTAATTCCAACTCAGTGGCTGAATATGTTGCTGCAGCTCTGCTCGTGTGGTCGAGACGCACTGGCCAACGCCTTGCGGGAAAAACCATCGGCATAGTGGGTGTCGGTAATGTTGGAAGCAAAGTTGTGCAGGTTGCAGATGCTCTTGGTCTGAAGGTCCTGCGCAACGACCCTCCGCTTGCGCGTGCGACGGGTGATCCGGTGTATCGTTCCCTTGATGAACTCATGGATGCCGACATTATCACGTTACACGTCCCGCTGCACAAGGGCATCGAGAAGACGCATCATTTGTTTGATGGTGGCCGGATTGGAAGGATGAAGAGAGGATCGATAGTGATCAACACTTCCCGCGGAGCGGTCGTCGATTCGTCAGCATTGTTGTCATCACTCCACACCGGTCACCTGTCAACCGCAATACTGGATGTCTGGGAGGACGAACCGGCCATCTCGACGGAATTACTTAAAGCCGTAGTGCTTGGCACCCCCCATGTCGCCGGTTATTCTCTTGATGGCAAGTTGAATGCTCTTCGCATGGTGTATGAATCCGCATGCGTATTTCTTGGCGTATCTCCTACCGGGGACATTTTTTCCGCTCCTGCAACGACCGACGGTGCGGAGATCAGGATACCGGGGAATGTTCTGGATAAAGAAACGATCCTCGCCGAAGCTCTTCGACATGCGTACGACATTGAGCTGGACGACCTGATGTTACGCAGGATACTTTCAATGAAAGAGAGTGAACGGGGGAAGTTCTTTATGACTCTCCGGGCAGAATACAGAATCAGAAGGGAATTCAGAAACAGGCGTGTCGTGCTTTCATCCGGTCAGGCTTCAGTCCGATCTTCGCTTGAGCATCTCGGATTTATCATCGAGATCAGAAAGGAAGCCCATTGAACGGAGTAGCGGGTGAAGGTTCTCTTGAGAGTCCGTTGAAAGACGAGGTCCGTCACATCTGGTGCACACGGGTTGGGAGCGCTCGCACTTGACGACAAACGCATCCTCGCTCGGCGTTGTACATGGGACTCTGTTTAATAACAACAAGAGGGGATAACAGCAAGATCACCCCTGACGAGCTACTCCGTGTGGTGAAGAGAGGAAGTGTGCGCATTAAGAGATAAGTGCCAGGTCCGGGACATTGTTCCTGGGTTCTGTAGTACTTATCTTATGACAGTGTTTGTGAATGACAACAATCGAGAAAGAGAAAGAATCGAATGGCAGAGAAAGCGGATATAGGGCTCGTCGGACTCGCGGTCATGGGAGAGAACCTCGTCCTGAATATGGAAAGCCGGGGGTACACGGTAGGGGTATTCAACCGTACGGTGGACAAAGTTGACCACTTCATCAACGGTCGCGGCAAAGGGAAGAAGTTCATCGGTGCTCGTACAATCAATGAACTTGTCGGCTCTTTGAAGACGCCCCGCAAGATCATGTTGATGGTAAAAGCCGGGAAGCCCGTTGACGAGTTGATTGAGGCCTTGATCCCGCTTCTTGAGAAAGGTGATATCATCATCGACGGTGGCAACTCTTATTTCCCCGATTCCATCCGTCGTACAAGGTATCTGGAACAGAAGGGACTCTTGTTTATCGGTACGGGCGTTTCAGGCGGAGAGGAAGGTGCATTGACAGGTCCGTCCATCATGCCCGGAGGATCGATTGCGGCATGGCCACACGTCAAACCGATCTTTCAGTCCATTGCAGCCAAGGTCGATAACGGAACACCCTGCTGCGATTGGGTGGGGGAGAATGGCGCGGGACATTTTGTGAAAATGGTGCACAATGGGATCGAATATGGCGACATGCAGTTGATCTGTGAGGCCTATCAGATCATGAAGGAACTGCTCGGAATGGCCGCTGACGAGATGCACGAGGTGTTCAAGAAATGGAACACCGGCATCCTCGACAGTTACCTGATCGAGATTTCGCGGGATATCCTCGCACATAAGGATGGCGATGGCACACCGCTCGTGGATAAAATTCTTGATACGGCCGGACAAAAGGGGACCGGTAAATGGACGAGCGTTGTTTCTCTTGACCTGGGTAATCCGCTCACGCTCATCAGTGAAGCGGTGTTTGCACGCTGCCTTTCTGCCATTAAAGAAGAGCGTGTTGCTGCATCACAAATTCTCACTGGTCCAACACCGAAGTTGAGTGGCGATCGCGCCGCTTTCCTCAAGGATCTTGAACTTGCACTTTACGCCTCAAAGATTGTCTCGTATGCCCAGGGTTTCTCACTGCTCCGTGAAGCAGCGGGTGAGTACAAGTGGAATTTGAACTATGGCGGCATTGCCCTCATGTGGCGCGGAGGGTGCATTATCCGGTCCGTGTTTCTGAACAAGATTAAGGAGGCCTTTGATAGGAATGCAGGTCTCGCCAACCTGCTGTTGGATCCATTCTTCAAGGGTCAGATCGATTCCTCGCAGGGCGCGTGGCGTCGCGTCATCTCCGCGGCCGTAACAAACGGAATCTGGACCCCGGCATTTTCCACGGCGCTGAATTACTACGACGGGTACCGGAATGCACGACTGCCAGCGAACCTGCTTCAGGCGCAACGTGATTATTTCGGAGCCCACCAGTACGAACGTGTAGACAAACCGAGAGGTGAGTTCTTCCATACCAACTGGACCGGTCGGGGCGGTGAGACTGCATCAACTGCATACAGCGCGTAGTCGGAAGCTGGATGGTGAAGTCCAATCTCATCATAGATCAGAAGTTCGATGAGGTCAGACGCTTGACCGAAGGGCGGCAGCTCTTCGTGGTATCGACTGAACCGCGCTGGAATGTGCATACAACACTTCTTCTTTAGCCATCAGCTCTCCACCATAAGGAAAGCCCCGTCCGCGGGATTAACTCCCTTTTCATCCTTTTGATTGATTACTACCCTGAACAACAATCAGTAAGCTGTTATCGGTACTCGAGCATACACCGTTCAAGTATGGGTATGCGTCGATTGTTATTGTCTCCCCCCGGACATGGCAGGTATCCAGAGTCATACTGCAAAAACAACAATTCGTGCTCACAATTCACACATCGTCATAAGGAGTCTTCGATGGAAAAGGGGACGGTAAAGTGGTTCAACGGAGACAAGGGCTTTGGATATATCCAACGCCTGAACGGAGAGGATGTCTTTGTTCACTCGAATGCAATCATCGGTACAGGACACAAACTCCTGGCATCGGGAGACAATGTGCAATTCGAAGTGGAAAAGAGAATGAAAGGTCTTCAGGCCTACCGCGTTGTGAAGATCACATTCTAGTAAAGGGCGTCTCAAAGTCGGGGCGCACACCCCATTAATTCATATTTGATTCATCACACGCATGGAGGTTCTACATGAACACCCTCACAATCAAAGGCAATTGGAATGAACTTGCAGGCAAACTCAAGCAACAGTATGCGAACCTGACAGACGACGATGTTCTGCTGAAGGAAGGCAAGGAAGAAGAAATGATGGGGAGGCTCCAGCAGAAACTCGGGACCACGAAAGAAGGGTTGCGCGATCTGATCTCGAAACTCTAACACGCTTGTCTATTGAATCCATGGTTACGGGATTAGAAATACTCCATGATTCAGCCGGCGGTGCAGATATTCCACTGCCGCCGGAGTTGGCAACACTCTACGGCCGACTCAGTTTTCCTGCACATCGCGGCCGTCCCTATCTCATCAGCAACTTCGTGAGCACGGTCGATGGGGCAGTGTCACTGGAAGCGGCTGGCAACGCGGCACCGGGTGAACTCAATGGGCCCAATCGGCAGGACCAAATGATCATGGGCCTGTTGCGTGCGGCAGCGGACGTTGTCATGGTCGGTGCAGGGACACTTCGAGCTTCGCCTCAACATATCGGAACCCCTGACCACATCTTTCCCCCTTTTGCAGAAGCATACAAGTCACTAAGGAAGCAGTTGGGCAAAGGGAGCCCGCACCTGAATGTGGTCGTCACGGCGAGCGGCAACGTTGACCCCACGTTGCCGATTTTTCAATCAGAAATCATCCCGGCGTTGATAGTAACAACGTCCCACGGTTCGAAACGAATCAGTGCAGCGGATCTCCCCGGTTCAGTTCAGGTTGTCGCAGGAACCACAACCGATTCCTTGACCGCTCGCAATATTCTCGATGCTATTGCCCTCATTCGTCCGTCGATTGAGATAATTCTGGTGGAAGGTGGTCCTCACCTCATGGGGGACTTGTTTGCGGAGAATTGCATGGATGAGCTGTTCTTGACGCTCGCCCCCCAGGTTGCGGGTCGGGAAAGTTCCACTGAACGGATGGGATTGGTTGAAGGGAGAATCTTTGCCCCTGCACACCCTTTATGGGGAACACTTGTCTCGGTACGGCGTGGGGGTAGTCACCTTTTTCTACGCTATGCATTCAACGTAGAGAGGGCAAGTGGCGAGTAATTGTCACGTGTCACTGGTTTCAGAATCCAACAACATCTCCAAGACCGCTACGTAGCGAAAACCACACAAACCGGAAGAACGGGTCATCTCGCTGTCGCACGTATTTGACCGCACCGATCTTTATTGCACCTGATTCATCCGGCAGGTTGGTCCCGCGTATGACAAAGGTGTTGGCTATGAAAGATGCGATACCGTCGAACAATCCCTTATCGCTTCCCGTCTGCTTGTCAATGGTGGCAAGACTCAAATCCTTGTAGATGGCTTTCACGTTTCCAGCCGCTTGCCCGGAAACAACATTGATCTCGAATGTTGCTCCCCGAAGCACACCCGATTTGATACGCATCTGTTCGGCTGGCTCAAGGAACGCATTGAGTGTTCGCACATCCATCCTGCCCACCGAACCGGAATATTGGAACGAAAACTCCGGGGATGAAATGGGAATCGACATGAGGATTGCCATTTGCGCGGACCTCATGAATTGCCCGGTTGCGCGAATTACCATCGTATCAGCACCGGTGCTGTGGTTGGCAATTCCGTGTACCGACACCCGCATGCTGTCGAGCATTATTACGGCAGGTTCTGAGTATGTCATGAATCTCTCGCCATACCGGAGCCCTCCGTTCAAAATTTGCACGCTATCGATGTCGATGATTTCTTCTATCGAACTGAGAATCTCGTTTGGCATGGGAGGACGCGATGTGTCTCTTACCGAGGGCTTATCCTTGTTGATCAGTACATCAATGAATGGATCGCTGATATACGCAGAGCGTGTACGATAGCTCTTCCCCTGGAGCATATCGAGACACGCCAATCCGAGTACTCTGGTATGTGGAACAACAACGCTGAATCTGGTTCTCCTGAATTTGCTCCCTGCAAAGAATTGCTTATCGTCGCCCGATGGATGAAGGTTCAACGCCTCAACGACTATCTCCGAGTCCGGCACCGATACATACAGTCGTTGGCAGCGAAACTGATACTGCTCCTCCGGAAAAGTCACGACTATCCCTTGTGCTTCAAGGACTGTGCCGCCAAACCCCTTGGGAACAAGGCCACCTGCCCGAATCAGCTCCCACCAACTGATTCCGCTCAGGGAATATGTGGCAATTGAGCCAGAAAGGCTGGAATCCCTGCTCGTTAGAGTCAGACTGTCAAATCCAACACTGTTCTCCCTGATATTGTAATGCATCGCGCCAATGCCAATGGAATACTCCGGGTAGGCATCTCGAAAAGCTTCAGTGATCCGACCTGTGAGGTAGGTGTTGATAAAGGTATCCGGGTAGAAGAGGAAAATTACAGCAGATGCAATCACAATCACTCCGAACAACAGCGTCGCATACGCGGCGAACTTCCATCGGCGTTTCATTATCATCTCTCCCGTGACTTTGCGCCCGACAGCATCACGTGGGCTTGGGGTTTCATTGGGCCTCTCCTATCCAAAGGGAGAAACAGGGAACCGGATATGGTACACAAAATGGGGGAGAACCGACATCGTTCCGCCCCCGTGTTCGAGCATCGGTTCCGCACCATACTTGTGAATTGTCTGCACGTGCCTCCCGGTCACAGCCGGTATCTCTACGCGGAGATCGCCCCTTTGCACTGGGTACAAGGAGAAATCAAGTCGTCAAGATCTTCAGAAATATTCAACGGACGAACGGGTTCCGGAAGGCCCGTTCCCCGGTTACTTGACTAACTGTTCTTGATGGTGATGCCGCCGAGGGATGACTTCAGGTCATCCGTTTCGCGTTGCATGTCCTTCTTGAACTGTTCCCACCGTTCGTCGCCTTCGTCCTTGTAGTTGTTGACGCGGTCGCGGCGTTCGTTGTTTCTTCGCTCAAGGTCATCAATAAGGGTTGTGTATTTGGCTCTGTAGCGCGTGTCGATGTCGTTCACTTCTTTGCGGAGCTGAATAATGCGCCTTTCATTGATTGCTATTTCTTCATCACTGTCGCGTTTGAACTTCAGCCAATCTTCCTGCCATTGGGCCCGAACTTCCCTGGTTGCTTCCTTGAGGTCTTGATTGGCTTCGGCAACCTCATTCTTTGCCTCCTTGACCTTTTCTTCGGGTTTCTCACACGCGGCTAATACCAGGGCGAGGCACAAGCCTGTCGCAATTAATGTGGATAATGAAATGACCTTCATAGAATCCTCCGTTGATGAAAAAGTGAATCAGCGACCGAGCTTCCTGTTGAGTGGAGGATCGGACTCTGCATGGTTATTCTCTTGGTGTAACGTGAACAAGATACTTATAGTCAGTCCCGATAGTAATCAACCGGAAGGATGATAGAGTAGTTAATCCCGCTTGAGGATGCCGATAACGGCTCGCGTTCCGTCATGGCAGTACCGGTTGCGGTGAAGCGACGAGAAGAGCGTTTGCCTGCGGAAGAATGTCGGACCCGAATCTCGTCGCATACAAACGAGTGAACTCAGCACCAAAGAGGACGATCTGGGAAGAATAGTAGGCCCACACCATGATAATAACAAGAGAGCTTGCGGCACCGAACGTCGAACCAATAGCGCCATTACCCAGATATAATCCGATGACAAGCTTTCCGATGGAGAACAGGAGCGAGGTGACGGCTGCCCCAACCCACACGTCGTTCCATTTCAGTATGGCAGCTGGAACGAATTTAAACATGAGTGCGAACATGACAGTAATCCCAACAAACGATACGACGAAATCAAGGAAGGGAACCAGGCCCTCGAAGATGGCAAAGACACTACTCAGGTAGTCACTCATCGCCGTCAAGACAGCGCTGAGGACGAGAGAAACCAGTAACAAAAAGCCGATCCCCAAGATCATGGCAAAGGCAAGGAGACGGGCGCGTAAGAATGCGCGAATGGTACCCGTCGGTTTTTGTTGAACGCGCCAGATCGCATTCAAGGAAGTGCGCAGTTGTGTGAATACCGCCGTGGCTCCAAGCAACAGAACCACCACGCTAAAGATCGCGGCAAGAACGCTGGAGTCGGACTCGTATGCATCGGTGATCAGACTTTGAACAAAGACAGCCCCTTCGGTGCCAATCATTCCCCGGATTTGAGAGACGAGGTGTCCGCTTGCCGCTTCCTGGCCAAATCCAAGACTTGAGAGTACGATCACCAGAATGAGGAGCGGCGACAGGGAGAACACAGTAAAATACGCAAGTGCGGCTCCTTGTTGCACAATGTTGTCATCATCCCAGGCGATTGCAGAGTCCTTCAGCAACAGCCAGACATCTTTCAAACGTGGAGTTTTCATGCTAGTCCCGCCGTCTGACGTCCCTCTCCTGAAAGCCTGCCGGCTGACGCGTCCGGGGGGATGTTCTCAAGCAAAACACTTGTCAGTACCAGTATTGGTACGGCAAGAAACAGGCCTATTATTCCCCATATCCATCCCCAGAACATCATTGAGAGAATGATCATCACCGGATTTATGGTAAACTGCTTCCCAAGAATCATCGGGGTGATAAAATTTCCCTCGACAAAAGAAATGAGGAAATAGATAAGAGGCGCGAGCAGTGCATGACCCACACTATCGAAAGAGAACAGAGCCACCATTGCAACAATAGTCTCTCCAACCATTGCCCCAAGATATGGTACGAAATTCACCAATCCGGCAAGTACTCCCCATAATACGGGGTTGGGCATACCAATCAGGAACATTCCCAATCCGACGGCGAGTCCGGTACACGCATTAATAATGGTGAGAGTCAGGAGATAGACCGAGAGACGTGACTCGATATTGCGGACAACTTTCATGAAGGAGGCACTCTCCGTTTTTGGAGACCGGCGGGATATACCTATCCACAGTCGATCTCCAGACACCAGGAGGAAGTAGAGGAGAACAATAATAACAATCCCTTTCGTGATCATTGCCTGGGTACCACCCAATAACACGCCGCTGAGTGATTCACTTTTGATGCTCACAGTGCGATTTGTCGGGTCTTCTCTCATTGCAAGGTTGCCCATCTCATCGGCATATTTCCGCATCTGATCAAATGATCGTACTGCGTCCTTCACTTTTCTTTCGATTGTTGTTATACGCTCCGGTGCGGTTGATATCCATTCTCGCGCCGGATCAATCAATTGCATTGAACCGAAACCGATCACTCCGGCAGCAACCACCAATGTAATGGCAGCCCCGAGCATTCTGGGAACATGGATACGGTCCAATCCACGAACCGCCGGACGCAACACCATGTATAAAAACAAGGCAAGAACGGCGGGTATGAGGACTGCCTGTGCGAAATCCACAATGTAGACAAGGAGAAGAACGAAGATCCCCAGAAGCAGAGACTGTGAGAAATACTCAGGCCATTTGCGAGCAGGTGATTGTTCGTTCCGTGGATGGTTTGGAATCATGTTCTACTGCCCGCCGTGTTTCCAGCGTGATCGTGCCTGCTTTCCTACGCATCCAAAGCGCATTGCATACTCTCCACGGGACGGTGTACATATCCGCGTGTCTTTGCGTAGTCGTACAACTTTGAGTAAAGAAGTTTCCTGCCACGGTGGAGGCGCGACCGGACGGTGCCAAGAGGACAGTCAACGAAGTGGGCGATCTCCTCGTATGTCAATCCCTCAATGTCACTGAGGATCACAACAGTGCGAAAATCCTCCGGCAGACCCGACACGGCGTTGGAGACATCATCTTCAAGGAGGTTATTGAATGCCAGGTCCGGCAGATTGTTGGCGTCTGCAGCACCATGGCGTACCAACATCGGGCGTGACGTTTCGCAATAGTCAACCATGTCCGGCTCGTTTGATCGTTTTCTATACAGGTTAATGAAGGAGTTCTTGAGGATTCTGAAAAGCCATGCGCGGATGTTCGTCCCTTGGTCATACTTGTCCCAGAACCTGTATGCTTTCAGGTATGTCTCCTGAACGAGGTCATCGGCATCTGCGGCGTTACCAGTCAGGTGCATCCCGAAACGATACAATAGATCCGTGTGAGTAAGCGCCTGTTGTTCAAATGCCTGCTGCTTTTCGGATTTGCAGTCCGTCATCGGATCTCCAGATTGAGTGTGGGGTGATGCTACCTGGGCTTCTTATAATATTGCAGTGCTTCCGGAAGGTGCTCGCGTATCTTTGCAATGCGTGTTGCGTCGGACGGGTGTGTGCTCATGAACTCCGGCGGTGCCTGCCCCTGGTTCTTTTGGGCCATACGCTGCCAGAAGTTCAGCGCTTCGTTGGGGTCATATCCTGCCATTGCCATAAAAATCAACCCAAGACGATCTGCTTCATTTTCCTGCACACGGCTAAAGGGGAGAAGCGCGCCATACTGGACGCCTACGCCGAAGACGGTCATCCAGAGTTGCTGGGTTTGTTGGGGTTTCTCCGAGAGCGCCTGGGAAAGGGCGGCACCGCCAAGCTGGGCAAGCAATCCCTGGCTCATCCGTTCATCCCCATGCGCGGCAACGGCGTGGGCAATCTCATGTCCCATCACGACCGAAAGGCCGGCTTCATTGGTTGTCAGGGGCAGGATGCCTGTGTACACAACAACCTTTCCACCGGGCATGCACCAGGCATTTGCATCTTTATGTTCGACAAGGTTGAATTCCCAGCTATACCCACTGAGCGAGAGATTGTTCTGACGAAAATACTGCTCAACAGCAGACTGAATCTTCCTTCCCACGTTGTTTACCATCACGGTTCTACTGTCTCCGGCAGGAATGACTTTATTGGCCTTCAAGAAATCACTGTACTGCTGCTTGCTCATTGAGAGCATCTCCGAGCTGGAGATAAGGCTCAGTTGCTGTCTTCCAGTGACCGGAACAGTGCTGCATGCATTGAACAAGAAAATGAGGGTGAAAAGCATCCCTGCAAGTG
>CAZIHJ010000078.1:0-3276 GCA_964538485.1 uncultured Chitinophagales bacterium
TCGCCGTTGTCAGTTGATTTGTAGAGCGAGTTGGTGGTTCCTACAAAGACCGTATTGCCGGAAGATGTTCCTGCAATAGACAACACGTCTGTATCTGTGCCGAGGCCCGTGTTTTTCTGAGACCAATTTTGGCCGTCATCTGTTGAGCGATACACACCCGAGCTTGTTGCAAGGAACAGGTCCTCGTTACTAATCTTCAGGCGAACCATGTACACATCAGCAGCACTAGAGAATGTACTTGTCCATTGCTCCGGATCATTCAGACTTGGATTTCTCAGCACGATGTCGTTTCCTGAGACTTTCTTAACAGCTATCCGGACATAGTCTCCGCTACTTTTTGGTACAATTGCCACCGAGCGAACGTTGCAATCACCCAAGCGGTCTGCCGTCCAACTTTCCCCATAGTTCGTTGAGTACCAAAGACCGGAAGTAGATGCTGTAGAGGAATTGTTCGCACCTTCGGCTGCACCACCACCCGGCACGGATCCACCAGCCCAGATAACGGCGTTGTGACCGTGGCCCGAAACAGGATACGCCGCAAAATCATTAATATCTGTGACTGCTGTAAACGTTGTAACAGCACTCCAATTGGCCCCACCATTAGCGCTTCGATAGATCGCGTTGTCCCCTGAAACTTTGGTTCTACCGAGTAACATCTTGCTGTTGTCGTTGATGGCAGCGACAAGGCGGAGTGGAACAAGATTGGCGTCTGAGATTTTGACATCCCACTCGCCCGGACCTCCGCCGTCGTCGCTATATCTCAGTTCAGTATTCTTCGCGGTCACCACAATGTCTTCGTCATCGGGTCTCACTAATACTAAGAGAGGATTGGAGTAGGGCTGAGAAGTAACCGTCCACGGGGTGCCACCGTCAGTGGATTTCAGGATGAAATTTGCATCCGCCACAAACAGGTGCGTTCCGTTGGTGGTGATGCTGATGTCCTTGACACTGGAAGCAATCTGGGGCCCGTTGAGCGAGACCCAGGTTTGAGCATGCGTCGTACCGGCACCGAACAAACAGAGTGCGATGACGTAAATCAGAAGATGTTTCATAACCACCTCCGTTGTAATTAACTGTTGTGAGTGTTATGTTGGAGGTGCAAGGAAGCCGGTCGCAAGCCGACTTCCGATGCACTGACCGCGGGTTGCCCGTTGGATTGTTTCGCGACAACTGCGGGTGCCCGCGTTTCTTTACTGGTTATAGCCATTTTGGGTTCTCCTTTCTTGCGGCTGCTACCATTATGTTCATTTGATAAGAATTGCTTTTCTCGTTTCCATCCTGTTCCCGATAACCAGACGATAATAGTACACACCGCTTGGAACGTTCTCCGCATTCCATTCCACGGTATGTTCCCCCGCTTCTTTCTTCTCATTCACCAATGTCACGACTTCACGTCCCAGCAGATCAAAAACCTTAAGCGTGACCCAATTACTTGTTGTCGTAGACCCGCCGTGATTCATCTCTTGGCGGGCCAGTTGATAATTGATAATGGTTCCGGGGTTGAACGGATTCGGATAGTTCTGGCTCAACATTGACTCGGCAGGAATTTCTTTGGGCTGTTCCGAAACCCCCGTTGAAAGGAATGTTCCGCGCCGGTACCATGTCCGTATTCTGTTGCCAATGCTTCCGTTGCCGGTTGCCCACACAATATGCACTGCGGCACTAGACATCACGACTCTTGGCTGACCGCCTCCATTTGAGCTCAGGGTTATTGGTGTACACCAAGTCTCACCCCTATCGAAGCTTATTGTTGCCTTCAGTTGTTCATTCAAATCATCTGTCCAAGCTACAACCATCTTATTACCCAGAACGGCAGGGCTTGCATCGATTCCGGCAGGATGGTCGTCGTATCGTTTTTCCGATTCGAAGAAAGCACCGGCATTAAGGCTCCAACGGCCTGCCACCCCACAACCAACCAACGTGAGACATCCATATTTCGCGTCACGCCATGCCGTTATGATACTTGAATCGCCGTTTGAACCTATTGCCGACAAACCCGACTCAAATCCGTCCATATCAGAGATAACCTCTTGTTGTATCCATGTATTACCCAGATCGGTAGAACGCCTATACTCGGTTTCGATTGACGTTGTAGGTTCCACATTCTGCACCAAGTGCAAGAAACCCCTGCTGACCGAGATTCGACTGTGGTAGGCAAGAGCCTCGTTTGTTCTTGACCATGTTTGTCCACTGTCTGACGATCGTAGAATCTTCTTTAGTCCTTGAGGAGCATAGATGATCGCAAGTGTATCTCCAATGACGCCTACAGATCTGATTTCTCCTGCAGGTTCCGCGCTAATACTCCTAGGGCTAAGCCAGTTTGCCCCATAATCGCTGCTTTCCATCATCCATACGGGATCATCTCCGGTGGCTGCGCCCTCAAAGAACATAAATACGCGCTGATGGAAGGCTACCACTTGAGTCCATGTTGCTCGCCCGGGGAACGACACGCTGTCGATCAGAATGTCTCTCCTTGGTTCCAATATTTGTCCGCCTGTTGTGCTTCTAACATAAGGCAAACGACTTCCCCCATTTCCAGTCGCCCAAACTATATGGACTGTGTCATTGCCTGAAAGAGTGATTTGCGGAGAGTGGCTGTTTACCGTGGTATCTGAAAGAAGTATGGGCGTGTCCCACACGATGCCGCAGGTGGTGTCTCCGCCCAGAGATGAAGCATGGCGGACAGGTTGGGCAATGCACAATGAACCCACCCAAAGGTGAGGCACGGCGGGTAAACAACAAGCAAGGATCAATGAGGTGAGAACAACGAAGCGCATCATGGGACACTCTCCTGTTTGAAGAGAGAATTGTTGAACATCAATCACTCTAAGTATAATTGACGAACAGTAACTGAAACAACTAGAAGGGAAGAACGGGGAAGAACGGGGAAGAACGGGGAAGAACTTGCATGGACTGGGATGGCCGAGAGACTGAGATGAACTGAGCCCCAGTCATCTCATGAAGCAACATAGGTATTTCTTACAAACATGTCAAGCACCTTCTGGTACTCTCATCTACAGAAACAACACCGCCCTCTTCTGGAGGGCGGAACACGAGAAACAACCCATCATAGCGTGAGTCTATTGATTGGTCGCCATCCGGTTCTTATAGATTATCAGCTCTTGACCGGCATAGATACGGTTGCGTTTCAAGCGATTCCACTTTGCTACCTGGGACTCCTGAACATTGTACCGCTTTGCAATATCCCAGAGGGTGTCACCCTTCTTCACCACATGTACGATGGAATCATCTCCACTCTGTTCTGCCGCCTTCTTG
>CAZIHJ010000078.1:3286-14192 GCA_964538485.1 uncultured Chitinophagales bacterium
GTGGACGGCGCCCTCTACCCCTTCCTGACCCCCTGGGAGCTGCTGCGCTTCCGGATAGACAAGCAAGATTTGCTGGGGAGTGATATGACTATTTTTCCGGAGTTTGTTCCAGCGTTGCAATTGGCCGACACTTACCTTGTGCGTTTTTGCGATCTTGTCCAGAGTATCACCAACCTTGACAACATACTTTGTCGCTCCGTCCGGTACCACATCATCCGCGTCGGCAACAGCAGGTGCACGTTTCAACGTGGCTTGTTTTTGCTCAAAACTCATATCGTCGATACGTGCATATTGGGCAGTAATCTTTTTGTCGACGTAGATCGACAGCTCCGAGCCCGGAACGATAGGCTGACCGTACGCGATATCATTCCAATTCCTGATGTCTGCAGCACGTGTTGCGTACCACTCCGCAATATGTCCGATCGTATCACCCTTCTTTACACGATACACCAACTTCGCCTTATCCTTGCTGACAGGCGGCACCGTCGGTTGCGGGGTCTTCTTCGCTTTTGCGAGTGTCCGTTCCACCTTCGTCCGGTCAATCACCCGCTTTGGAGTCGATTCCGCGGTAGCAAGAGTTGCCAATGCTGCCCCATCCACACTTCCACGCCTCACTGGTACCACAAGGGTCTTTCCGACCGGCAGTTTCTTGTTTGATTTCAGATTGTTCGACTCTTTGATAATGACCGAGGCAACCCCATACTTCGCGGACAACGCCCCAAGGGTCTCCCCTTTTTTTACAACGTGCAGGACAAAATCCTTCTTCTGTTCATCGGGAATCGCAGCGTACTTTTCCTTGAACTGCGCTGATGCTCCTTTGGGAACTCTCAACGAATATCCTTCTGAGGCAGGAGGCGAACACCATTGCACAAGCTCGGGATTCAATCCACGAAGCACATCTTCTGTTGTACCGACGCACCCGGCAAGGACCTCAAGGTCAATACAGTCGTCCACCGTCACATACTCATACTCCAGCGGTTCGGCGGGAACGACATGGCCGAAACCATAATCCTCCGGGTTCATGGCTATCATGGTTACAGCGATATACTGCGGCACGTAGTTTCGTGTCTCTCGCGGAATATGACGACGCATGGCCCAGTAGTCGGTTGAGCCGCTCCGCCTGATTCCCCTGTACACACGGCCCGCTCCGGAATTATATGCAGCAAGTGCGAGATACCAATCACCAAACTCCTCGTTCAGGTCTTTCAAGTGACGGGCCGCAGCGCGCGTTGCCTTTTCAAAATCACGGCGCTCATCAAACCAGAAATTTGTTTGCAGACCGTAGAGTTTTCCGGTCCCTTTCATAAACTGCCACAACCCCACTGCCTTGGCCCATGAGCGCGCTTGCGGGTTCAATCCGCTTTCCACCATGGAAAGATACATGATCTCTTCAGGAACGCCCTCCTCTTTGAGGATCTTTCGCATCATGGGAAAGTACAATCCCGAACGATAGATCCAGCGTTCCATATGTTCACGTCCCTTGCCCTGGAAGAACGCGAGACTCTGCTCGACAAGGCGATTGACAACCAATGGTACGGTTGTACCCTTCGCGAGTTCGCTTCCCGGCATTGCTTCACCCGAGTCGCCCAACTCTGTAATTTGGTTGAGTTTTTCACGAAGGGCAAAGATGGATGTGCTGGGATCAAGATGGTCGATCTTAGCGATATAGTTTTCATAATCTTCAATAACCGTTTTGCTCAAGTCATTGAAATCCTGGTTCGCTTCAATTTCGGGATAGTAGCTCAACTGGTTCAGGATGGCGATGGCTTCTTCAAACTGGAGTACGGACCGGGCCGAATCACCGTTTTCTTGTGCCGCGGTTGCTGAAAGATAGTGTTGTCGCGCGTTCTCGAGCTTCACACTTATGACGGCATCATTCGCGACAAACTCCTCTTCCAGCGGAAGGTCTTTCGCCGAGTACAGATCGGCCTGCGTGGGAATAGCGTAGCTCTCAGAAACAGCCGGAGAGGGATTCAGAACAGAAGTGTCAGTCGTCGATTTCTCGGACGAGCAACCGGTAAAAAGGAGAATACTAAAGACGTAACTTGCCCCGAGAATGCGTCGAGTCATTCTTCCCACCAAAGTTATGATAGAGGATACATGTTATCGCTTACATGTACTATGCCAGCACAAGATACGCCTTGATGGCTGGAGAGTCAAGGATTTTGTGACGTGAGACAGGAAAAGCGTTGGTAATTCTTACCCTCACAGGGGAATATTACCGTGCTTCTTCCTCGGGTTCGCATCCACCTTGTTCTCCAGAAGAGTCAGTGCCCGGATAATACGCGGACGTGTTTCGCGAGGTTCGATCACCGCATCAACGTACCCGCGACTTGCGGCAAGGTACGGATGAGCAAATTTCTCCCGATACTCCTGTTCCTTCTCCGCGAGGGCCTTGTCCCGGTCCGGCGATTTATCAATATCCCGTTTGAAAATTATCTCCGCTGCCCCTTTGGGTCCCATCACCGCAATTTCCGCACCCGGCCAGGCAAAGTTCATATCACCGCGAACGTGTTTCGAGTTCATTACATCGTACGCTCCTCCATACGCCTTGCGTGTGATAATGGTAATTTTGGGAACGGTCGCTTCACAAAACGCATACAGCAACTTCGCGCCATTGGTGATAATCCCCCTCCATTCCTGTTCCGTGCCGGGGAGAAATCCGGGAACATCCTCAAAGACAACCAGCGGGATATTGAATGCATCGCAGAAGCGAACGAAGCGTGCCGCTTTACGGGAAGAATCAATGTCAAGCACGCCGGCCAGAACGCTTGGTTGATTGGCCACGATTCCGGCTGAGCGTCCCCCAAAGCGCGCAAATCCCACAACGATGTTTGCCGCGTAGTGTTCGTGCACTTCAAAGAAGTCACCGTCATCAACGACACAATGTATGACATCCTTGATGTCGTACGGTTTGGTGGGGTTGGCCGGGATGATCGTATTTAATTTGTCATCCATACGCTCCGGCGGATCGGAACACACAACGGGAGGCACATCATCAATGTTGTTGGATGGTAGAAAACTGAACAGCTTCCGGATCATCTGCAGGCACTGCACCTCGTTCTCGCAAGCGAAATGGGCGACGCCGCTTTTCGACGCATGTGTCATCGCACCTCCGAGTTCCTCGGAAGTGACTTCTTCGTGTGTCACTGTCTTCACCACATTGGGTCCCGTGACAAACATGTAGCTGGTATTCTGGACCATGAACGTAAAGTCGGTGATTGCCGGAGAATACACCGCTCCACCCGCACATGGTCCCATAACAGCCGAAATCTGCGGGATCACTCCTGACGCAAGAGTGTTTCTCAGAAAAATGTCGGCATATCCGCCGAGACTCACCACTCCCTCCTGAATACGTGCACCGCCGGAATCGTTTACGCCGATCACCGGGCAACCGATCTTCATGGCAAGGTCCATCACCTTGGCAATTTTCTCGGCATGGGCTTCTGAGAGCGATCCCCCGAACACGGTAAAGTCCTGACTGAAAACACAGACGATTCTTCCGTCGATCTTCCCGGTTCCCGTGACAACGCCGTCCCCGAGATAGCGTTGGTTCTCCAGACCGAAGTCATACGACCTATGTTCGACAAACATATCCACTTCATCGAAGCTTCCCTCATCAAGCAGAATATTGAGTCGTTCCCGTGCCGTAAGTTTCCCCTTTTTATGCTGATCATCGATGCGTTGCGCGCCTCCGCCGAGAAGGGCCTGTTCTTTTTGGCTGCGGAGGTATTCTATCGTGTTCTTTGACATGTCATGCTCGCAAGTGTGAAAAGTCGATGGAGAAATCGTCCCAATATATCATTCAACCAGAGGTTTGTCAACAAATCCTACACCCATCGCTCCAGCGCGCCCGCTTCCTTGAGTTTCAACCGCTCCCAGTAGATTTGTCCGACAATGCCGCCAAAGATGAAGATAATGCTCGAGTAGTAAATCCAGATAAGGAGAACGAGGATGAACGTGTAGGCGCCATAGATCTTGCTGATGGCGGAGAAGTCTGAAAGGTAGATGGCAAACAGTTTTCCGGAGACCACCCAGACGACGGTGGTTGTAATGGTTGAAATGATACCGGCAATGTTTGGAGGCCGTGAATCCGGGATGTACCGGTAGATGATGTAAAACATCACCGCACTGAGGAGCACGACTATCGCGGTTGGTACCGATTCACTCACTATGGCAAAGTTGATCGTGCGGAGCGCGGGCACATTCATCGCGAGGTTCTCGAAAACAGAGACAAGCCAGAGCAACACATTTGTTGAAAGGAAGAGGAGGAAGATCAGAAGCACAAAACCAACGCCATGCAACAGGCCCGCAAATAGTCCGCGGGTGCGAGGAATGGCATAAATCGTATGCAGCACACTGCGAAGAGCATCGAAGAGCGAAGTGGCGGTCCAGATAAGAATCACTGCACCGTAAAAGCCGAGCGAAGTACGGTAAGCGATGATATCAGAAATCACCGTGAGAATTGAGTCCTTGATATTGATGGCAAAGGGCTGGGGAGGAAAGACTGCATTCAGGATCTCATGCAGTTGGTCAATCGCAAGCTCGGAGGAATTGAGGAAGATGCCCAGTGCCGATGCGGAAAGGAGCATCAGGGGAATCATGGTGAGGATGCCGTTGAACGCCAGCCCGGATGCAAGAAAGAGAATATCATCATTCCTGACTTTTCGGGCAATACCGCGACAATAAAACCAACCGACTTCCCCGGCCTTGAGAGCGAACTTGACCGCGGTAATAACAAACTCAATCATATCCCTCCGCAGGCAAACACGGTAGTATGCGCGGCTCTTCGCTAGCCCGGTTGAAGATGTGCAAATTTCAGCATTAGTTGTTTCCGTCCGACAGTCTCGAACTCAACGACTGCCTTGGCATTCTCTCCCCGCCCGTCAATGGCGACAATCTTCCCGCGCCCGAATGACTCGTGTACTACACGCGCACCGACACCAGCATTGAATTGCTCTTGTGACTCGTCTTCATAACGAGGCGACGGATCAGCAAAGAATGGCTCGGTTCGTCCGGCCGGCTTCGGAGGCCGCGGGGTTCTCACAAATGATGGCGGAACACCGCTGCCATTCCGCCGGTACGGAGTTGCGGAACGCCGCGCCAGCGCGCCTTCATGTGTAATCAAGGTTTCATCAATCTCATCAAGAAATCGTGAGCGGACTGAGTACGTCCTCTCCCCATAGAGAAGACGGGTTTGCGCATGCGACAGGAACAGTTGCTGCATTGCGCGCGTAATACCGACATAGAACAAACGCCGCTCTTCCTCGAGTTCTTTGCGGTCGCTCATGGAGTTGGACAGCGGGAATAACCCCTCCTCCATTCCGGCAATGAACACCACAGGAAACTCCAATCCCTTCGCGGCATGCAACGTCATCAGGGTGACTGCATTGCGACCGAATTCTGCTGTATCGACGTCGGCAACCAATGCGACTTCCTGAAGGAAATCATCGAGTCCGGCACCGGGGTGTTCGGTATTGAACTCCGTTAGCGCAGAAAGCAATTCCTGGACATTGGAACGTCGTTCAAGAGCTTCCAATGTCCCTTCCTCCTTCAACACCTGGAGAATTCCAATCTCATCCACCAATGCCCGTGCAAGTTCACTGACGGACATTTCGGTTTTCAATCGAACATACTTCTTTATAAGTCCGCCGAATGTCCGGATGGCGGTCGCCGTTCTTCCCGCTATGGACGCAGGGAGCTCACCGGAAGCAACGAGGTCGAATAAGGAGACTTTGGCTTCTGTTGCAGCAGAGCGCAGTCGTGCAAGGGAAGTGTCGCCGATTCCGCGCGAAGGTACGTTCACAACACGCAACAGACTTTCCTCGTCCTGCGGATTGGCGACGAGTTTCAGATACGCCAAAACGTCCTTGATTTCCTTGCGCCTGTAAAATGCCACACCGCCGACGATAATGTACGGAATACTGCTGCGGCGCATTGCATCTTCCAGCGCTCTCGATTGAGCGTTCGTACGATAGAGAACGGCAAAATCCTTGAGGTCCAGTTTGCGCTTTCTGCTTTCTTCTCCAATGCGTGCGACCACTTTATATCCTTCGTCCAACTCGTCCTCGCACACCGTCAGCACTACCGGATCGCCTGTGTGGTTGTCAGTCCAGAGGTTCTTCTTGATCTGATCCTGATTGTGCTTGATTATTGAACCGGCGGCGGCAAGGATTGTTTTTGTCGATCGGTAGTTCTGTTCAAGCCGGAATATCTTGCAGTCCGGATAATCCCGTTCAAATTCCAGGATGTTCCGGATGTCGGCTCCGCGGAATGCATAGATACTCTGAGCGTCATCACCGACGACGCAGATGTTCCGGTGTGCGCGACCAAGTTCCTTGATCAGCCGGTATTGAACGCGGTTGGTGTCCTGATACTCATCCACCATCAGGTGAGCGAACCGACGTTGGTAGCGCTGCAGGACATCGGGACGTTCAATAAACAATTCAAGAGGGACCATAAGCAGATCATCAAAGTCCATTGCATTGGAATGTTTGAGTCGCTTACGGTACTTCTCATACACAGACGCAGCTCGTTCTGTCAACGGATCAAACGCTTTCTCCGCGTATTCCTTGGGAGACACAAGCTGATTCTTGGCGCTGCTGATGCGGGAGAGAATTGCCTGCGGGCTATATTGTTGTTGGGGGATCTTGAGGTCGTTCATTACTCCCTTCACGACGGACAGACTGTCGTCCTTGTCGTAGATCGTGAAGTTCCTTTGGTAGCCAACCTGTTCACACTCAAACCGGAGTATTCGAGCGAACATGGAGTGGAATGTTCCCATCCAGATCCCGCGGCTTTGCACCCCGATGAGGGACGCAATGCGTTCCTTCATTTCCCCGGCAGCTTTGTTGGTAAACGTGAGTGCGAGAATGGAGTCCGGTCGCGCGGACCGCGCCAGCAGGTGTGCAGTTCTGTAGGTCAACACGCGGGTCTTACCACTACCCGCTCCGGCAATAATCATCACCGGCCCGTCAACAGCTTCCACTGCCTGCCGTTGAACGGTGTTCAGGTCTTCAAGAAATGACATGATGTAACAACAATGAGAGAGAGTGAATAAAAACCAGATGACCTTTGAAGATGATAACCAAATTGAGAAGAGAAGGCAAGCAGATTATGGGAGAGACGGAACAGGACGCTGCGGTAGAAGCATGAATCTAAATCATCAACGCTCCTTCAAGTTTCAGGAGGAACTCCTTCGTCTTAATGCCACTGGAGTATCCGACGAGCGAGCCATCGGTGCCGAGAACGCGATGGCACGGGACGATGATGGGAAGCGGATTGGAAGCGTTGGCCCGACCGACAGCTTGAAACCCCTTGCTTGTCCCGATGCGTCTGGCCAGTTGCTTGTAGCTGATTGTTGTGCCGTAGGGAATCTTTGTCAGTTCTTTCCAGACCCTGACCTGAAACGGTGTGCCGATCAGGTCAACGGGACATGTAAATTTTGCAAGCCGACCGTTGAAATAGCGATTCAACTGATCTATCACTTCCTTGTTTCTGGACTTGTTGTCGGTCACTTCATTATCCGAGAAGTTGTCGTGCAGCCAGCGGAAGAAATCGCGGCGACTCTGTTTGGGTACGCTGATCTTGCAGGCACCCTTCTCAGTCGATGCAACATAAATCAAACCGATTTTGGAATCGAACGATGTACAGTAAACCATGGGTGTAATGAATGGTGAAGCGTGTGTGGCGACGCAGCTGCTGAAAAGAAACAACCAACGTGAAATGGAACGCAGGTGAACATACTGAATCAAAAAATGAAACGCAAGAGCCAAAACATAAGACCGAAGGAGATTACAGCCCAACCACTCATCTAGAAAAAAGCTCGTACCTCAGCCCGTGCGGTATGCACAGGATTTCTGCCTCCCTCGGCCCTGCCGTCATAACTTACCGTTGACTGAATGAACTGAGTCACGCGATAATCAAATCCCATCCGCCATATCCAGGTTTTTCCTTCAACCCTCCCTCCTGTAAGCTCAAATGGAAATACTGGAACGCTCCGGGCAAGGATCACCTCCTCTCTTGCCGCCTCTACTCTTGCCTGACCCGCTCCTTGAAATGAATACACAAACCGAAGTGTCTGTGCATTCAGGCTTGCATCAAGTGAAGGATTCGGGTAACGGTCGGAAGACTCTGTTGCGTCAAGTTTTATTCCGACTTCAATATTCTGTTGTGGTCTGTATGAGAGGTCGAAACTGAGTGCATTTGAGAGAATATCCCTGATTCTACTGGAGGCATCGCTGGCTGAAACAGCATCAATTCTATTAACAAAATCAATCTGATTGGAGATTTCATCCATAAGCTGCCATCGCAGACGTATGGACCGCTCTTTTGAATAGCTGCGTTCCAATCCGGTACTCAGGCGGATCAGCCCCTTTCGTTCAACAAACCTCAGTTTTCCTGAAAATGCCGGCTCCCCCTCAAAGAACATCAAGTCTTCTGAAAAAAGGACTGATCCGGCAATTGTCGTGGAGTCATTCCTGAAACGATTCATCTGCAGCAGGTAGATTTGCTTGAGATCCTGCTCCGTACTCTTTTCTTCGATACGAATGTATGTTTCTGAAGTAATGATCCGGGATAATGTGCCAATCAAGTCGTCGGAAGGTTCCACAAATCTCTTTGGCGCCAGCCGGAACCGAATGCTGCTCTTGAGGTCTATAACTGGAAACAGTTCATCCGAAGAGACCGAAACGGCCACAAAGTCTCCATCAAATCTTGCCGGAACGAACTCTGTCTCTTCTGCCACACCGTTGTTGTTCAGGTCGCCAAGGTACTTGTAATTTCCAGACCCCTGTGCTACGCGGAGAAAAACTCTCTCGAGTTTTGATGAACGCTCAGTTGTAACCTGATAAAAGACATCTGTTTCAACTCCTCTATTCAATGGGGAGTATCGGGTCTGATTTCTCACAAGGACTGATCGGATATCAGCGTTCGCAACTCCAGTAAACTCGGGCGAGTACTCTTTTCGGCGAAGTGTAACCTCGGCGGTACTGGAAACTGAATTCCACTCGCGAAGCCGGGCAATGTAGGATTGAGTAAATGACTGTGATTCCCGAAGAAAAGTACCAGATCCGGAGCGATCATCGGTGCGCCATTCGAATTCGGAAGAGAACGAAATCGGACCAAGTTCAGCCAATGACACACCCGGAGCATAGACCGAGAACCTGAAGCTCCCATCCTTCAAGGTATCAGTCATGGGAGATTTGATCGAACGGTTTTCATTTTCAAATCGAAATGAAGGAGTGACCTTCCAGAACAGATAGCTCAGCGTTGCATTCTGACGGAGCCAGGAGCTGGACTGGTCGAGCAGTTTCTCGCTTGAGCGGACAGTCTCTACGAAATATCTTGCCTGAGGCAGATCAGTCCGATCAATAGTAATACCACCCTCATTCCTCACGGACCGGAATTGATCGCCACGGGTGATTTTTCCATATCCGCCATGAGCCAGGAATCCCGCCGACGGGACATAGACCGCACTGGCTTCCTGAATCTCTTCGTCTGCGCGTTGAACCGTATCAATCCCCCACTTTCGGTTGAACTCAATGTCATTTGTTCTATCAATTGGGACGAACAAGCCGTCAACGAATCGTTCCTTGAATCCAAGGGTAATATCCCCGATATCAACTTCGCCGAACCGTATCTGTTTGGGCGAATACATGGCAGAGAATTTCATCGCATGGCCACCATTGTCGCCATCATCGATTGTTGAAAACCTGTTCGCGTCAAACTGACTTCTGGCAAATTCACCTGAAATGCTGAGATCGGTTGTTGGCGTGACGGCCAGCGATACATCGGCAATCTGCTGAAGCTGGGCAACCGGGAGAAAGCGTACCGGTAGATAGTCTCCACCTCCCGGTCCACGCCACTCAAAGTCACCAACGCTACGGCGAACATACTCTCCCTTTCCAACACCAACAAACGAAAAAGAGATTACATACACAGATACGGGATTGCCCGGTGCATAACGGTAGATACGGGTTGGTGATCCGGCGACAATCGTGTCCACCGCGAGATAGAGGCCATTGGAGTCAAGTTCGGTAACACCGCTGACCACGGCAGCACTGATATTATCGCCGCTCGCAGCAAGAATTGCCTTCGCACTATCCGAAAGTTCAAAATCAATCGGAGCGTCGGGGTCATCGGCCTCACGGAATAGCGAAACTCCAATCGTCGCCTTATTCGACCAGAAGGATGTCGTGGTACCACCCACAAGCAACGAACGCGAAAACTGTCTATCCGTATATTCAAAATCAACGACAATGCGAGAAGCGGAGGTAATGAGCCGGCGCGTTGTAAACCGAAGTTCGCTTGTTGAATAATCGACTGTGTAATCGTTGGTTTCACCGCGGTTTTGCAATTCCCCGTTCAGGTACACTTTTTCTGTGCCGGCTATGACGATGATGTCACGCTCATTGTTCTTCCCGGACAGGCGATACGGGCCCTGCACACCTTCAACTCCCTGCAGAAGATTTGAATGGAATTTCCCCCTCGGTGCGGCGGCTGAAATCATCATCGATCCGTTTATGTCTCCAGGGTGAAATTGTAAATCCCCCTTGGCCCCCTGCAGCTTCCGGTTCAGACGTGCAAATTCGGATCCTTGCAGTTCCAGATTGAAATCACCGAGTGTCGCCAAATAGTCCGTGCCTTTGATCTCCACGAACACTTTGTCAAACTCTTGCAATGTCTGCGTTGTGCCCTCAGGTTGAATGGGTGTATTCTCATCCGTGAGTGACGCTGCGACTTCCACATCTGATGCAATCTTTCCGGCAAGTTGCATACGAAAGCCGGAGTTGAGCGTCAGATCCCTGTTGGAACCAACCGTAAGTCCGCGTACAATGCTGCCGCTCTTTTGCAAATCCGGACCGAAGATATCGGATAACCCCATCGGGTTCACCGGACGCGAAAC
>CAZIHJ010000079.1:0-14191 GCA_964538485.1 uncultured Chitinophagales bacterium
CTGATGGACTCATGAACTCTGTCGCAGGTCTGTTCTCAACGCAGGGTGGGGTTCTTGGACGGTTCCGGCTTCTCGGAATCGTCTTTTTTATTTTTGTTTTACTCGGCAGTTCCTGGATTGCCGAATATTTTCTTGTTGACCATTCCGAGAAGAATTGGGAACAGGTAGTTGATGATGTCGGACGCAAGTACATTGTCCGTGCCGAACAGGAGTTTGTCGCGGCGCAACGTACCACACGCCGTATTATCACCGAAGTCGCACAACACGCGGAAGTCCTTTCCTCGCTTGACGGTACCCAGCCTGACCGCTCTGCTCTCTCGAGATATATTTCCAGTGTAAGCCGCGCGCATGATATCGGTCTTGAAGTATTCGACCGCAACGGGACATTGCTCGTGTGGGAAGGCAGGAGCGGTCCTGCCACACACCGCGAAGTTCAGATTGCACTCGACGGCCAACTCACCTCATACGTCAACCCCGGCCCTATCTATTCGCATTTGTTTGTCACCACACCGGTCCGACTGGACGGCAAGATCGTCGGTGCAGTGATTGGGCGTCAGGCAATTGAAGTGAATTATCCTCTCAGTAATAAGTTTATTAACAGGGAGGGACTGTCCTTGCGGTTGAGCCAGGAGTTCGGTGTGCCTGTTGAGTTCGATTTTTCACAAGGAGCAGAGCTGCGCAAGGACGGCAGGTACATTTCCGTGCGGTTATATGGCATCGACAGCAGTGAAGTGGGAGTGGTAAGTGTGTTGCGCCCATCCCGTTCCGCGTATATCGAGACCAGCATACAGCCGTTTCGCCAGACAAATGTTCTGCTTATTACCATATTGGTTGCGATCGTTGGGTTCTTGTCCGGTCGAAAGATCAACACGATACGTTCTGTTTTCTTGCGCTGTATCGCTTTGTCCGCGTTGATTTGGCTTGTGCGGTATGCACTTCTCATTGTGGATTTTCCCGGATCGTTCGTAACGGTGAATGTGTTTGATCCCGCATACTTTGCCTCTCCATTTGGCGGGGGGTTGGCGAAGTCCATTGGTGAGATGACGCTGAGCGTGCTCGCACTTTTGCTCAACACGGTTATCATCCTGAGATACGTGCTTGGTTCCATCCGCAGGCAGTCCCCTTGGTGGTATCCGCACAATAATCTTGTGAGAGCCGCATTGAGTGTCGCCTCGGTGATACTCGTCTACCTTTTACTGCGCGGCTACGGGGCAGTTCTTCGGAGCGTTGTCTTTGATTCAACGCTGAACTATGCCGACCCCGGAGTGATCGTTCCATCGTTTCAGTTGGGATTGATGATTGTCAATCTCTTCCTGCTCAGTTTCTGTTTGATTGTTGCGACAGTGGGCCTGACTTCATTTATGCTGAGTCTGTTCGCCCGACCGGTATCAACCGGGTTGTTGCGCCGGATGTCGTGGATTGTTGTCGCCGGACTTTTTCTTCTTGCAGCAGTGCTCTTTGGTGTTCTTCAGCCAAATCCGCTGATGAGCACGGAGTATAGAATCATCTTTGGCGCCCTTGCTCTTGCATTCACTTATTATCTTCATCATCGCGTCAGGCACGGCGAACGTCTCGCAACTCTCGGCAATTTCTTGATTGCCCTTGCCATTTCAGCTATGTTCTTCTATCCTCTGCTTGATGAGAATGTCCATGAAAAGGACAGATCACGCCTCGAAGCGTTTGCAGCCGAAGTCGTGAGACCAGTGGACGGCTGGCTGGCGTTTGTCGTGGAGGAGGCTTTGGCGCGATTCGTTTCAGATGAAACGATGGATGTGTTGACCGGTCAACGCGCTGAGGATATTGATAAGCTTGCATTTACACATTGGGCTCGCAGTGCAACAAGCAGGGAGGGCTATAACTGCCGTTTTGCCATCATTGACTCCAGCCGGCGACTAGTCAGTCAATTCTCCCTGGGAAGCCGGACTTTTTTTGATGACCAAATGAATTTTGCGAAGGAGTTGCCGGACGCCAGGTCAATTCAAGTGCGTGAGATTGGATCGGGGATCAGCGCCATCAAAGTGTACGTTGGCTCCGTGCCGATTATTGGATCCAATAATGGGTTGCTTGGATGGGGGGTTGTTATCGTGGCTGCCGGACAGCAGTCTCTCTTCCGCGGAGAAAGCCCTGCAATCCTCCGAAGTGTTTCCCAGGAGAATATAGAGTCTTTCTACCGGCGAGTTACCATGTCGGAATTCCGGAATGGCGTGTTGTTCACCACGACCAATCCCGAGCTTCCCTTGGGGCATGCACTTCCGCAAACTGTGCAACGGGAGCTTGATGACCCGTCCCGTCTCTCGCTCTGGTTTGAGGAACATGTCAACGACTTGAGCTTTGAGACATACGTTGCAAAACGAAGTCACGGTGAAACTTCAGTTATTGCCTTAAGCTTGGAGCGACTCGGGATAGAATGGTACCTGTTTAATGTGGTCAAAGTTATTGTGTATTACTCGATTCTGGTAATGTGTGTGGTTCTGGGGTTCCTCCTTTTTCGTTGGGTGCGTGGTGTGCCGTACTCGTTCAGTTTCAGGGACAAGTTGCTGGGCGCTCTGCTCTGTACTTCGATTGTCCCCCTTATTGCCCTCGCGATCTCAGGGAGAACGCTTGCCCGCGAGCGGCTGATGGAATCAACAAGCCGGAGACTTGAGCAGGAAACAGCGGCCGTCGCTGCGAACATCATTCCACGAGCCGGACACACCGCCGGTGAGATATCCTCACGCTTCACTCCGGCAATTGCCGAACAACTCGCAAATGATCTCGGGATCGATTTCAATCTCTACCTTGGCAGCGTCCTTGCCGCAAGCAGTCGGCCGGAACTGTATGAGGCAGGCATTCTGGATCGACGGATCAGCGGTAACGCATTTGCGGAAGTCTATTCGGGAGGGCGACGGTTTCACCTGGAAACCGAGCGCATCGGTGAATACCAATATGCCGTCGGGTATGCTCCGCTTCTTGATGATAACAATACGATCTTGGGTGTCGTATCGGTCGCGACGCTGTATCAACAGGAAGAAATTGATCAGGAAGTATCGAAGCGGAATGCGCTGCTGTTCGGAGTCTATGCGGTTGTGCTGTTCGTTATCGTCATCGTCTCCACTACGTTTGCGAACCGGATTGCGTCGCCAATCCATCGTCTCACTGAAGCCACCAAAAGGGTCTCACAAGGAAACCTCGATGTCGATGTACGCGTCCCAAATGTCGATGGCGAGATTGGAGAATTGATCACCTCATTTGAAAAAATGACACGGGATCTCAAGCGCAGCAGGGAGGAGCTTATCCAGGCAGAACGTGAACTCGCATGGAAGGAAATGGCAAAGCAGGTTGCGCATGAAATCAAGAATCCCCTGACGCCGATGAAGCTGTCACTGCAACACCTCCGCCAGGTGTATCAGGACCGGGCGGCAAATTTTAACCAGATTTTTGACGAAGTGAGCCGGACGATGATCGAGCAAATCGACGCATTGAGCAGAATTGCCTCAGAGTTCTCACACTTTGCCCGCATGCCCCAGCCACAGTTGCAATCCTGCAACGTGAATGACGTTCTCAAGGAATCCATGCACCTCTTCGAGCGGGATTCGCAGGTCAGGTTTGATCTTGCACTGGACGAAGGCCTTCCCTCTGTCATGGCAGACCGGGAGGAACTCCGTCGCGCATTCATTAATATCCTTCGCAACAGCATTCAGGCGATGAACAACGATGGACGGATTACCATCGGGACCCGGTCCGCTGCCGGACAAGTGATTATCCGGATACAGGATTCAGGGTTGGGGATTCCGGAAGAAATGCGGGGCAAACTTTTCCAGCCAAACTTTTCGACGAAGACGGACGGTATGGGTTTGGGACTTGCGATCGTCAAAAAAACCGTCGATGATCTTCGCGGAACAATTGTCGTCGAGAGCACGCCGGGTAACGGTACAGTAGTGACAATTTCACTCCCGGTATCATCATCTCCATATCCTGAAGAGAGCAGGAAAACTTGATCCTGAGATCATCCCTTCTTGAATCGACCGGATTGGTGCGTGTTGCCTTGAGTACGCGGGCAGGTGGAGAGGGTCGTTCTCCGTTTGGCATGAACACTTCGTTCAAGGTGGGTGATGATCCGGTCAATGTCGAGGAAAGTCGACGCTTGCTCCTTGCATCAATTGGCAGCACGGTCAATGATCTCGCCATCCCGTTGCAAGTTCATAGCGCGACGATTCGTCCGGCGGATGTGCCCGGTGAGTACCCTGAATGTGACGGACTTGTTACAAACTCCGAAGATGTTTGCCTTGGCGTTTCTGTCGCTGATTGCGTTCCGATACTCATGCTTGACCCCAAGCAACGTGCCATAGCAGCCGTGCATGCCGGCTGGCGCGGTACTGCCGCTGGTATCGTAAAACAAGCAATCAAGATCATGGAGACAGAATTCCATACTCGTGCAAAGGATCTGATTGCTTTCATCGGACCCTGCGCGGATGTGTGTTGCTATGAAGTCGGCAAAGAGGTTGCGACGGCTTTTGATGACCGACATGTTATGAAGAGCGACGGCAAACTCCATCTCAATCTTAAGGCGTTAAACACAGAGATTCTCATACACTCGGGCATTCTCCGCTCCCACATCGAAGTCAGTCCACACTGCACAATCTCCGATTCACATCTCTTCCATTCATTCCGGCGGGACAAAGAACACTCCGGTCGTATGATGGCAGTGATCCGGCTGAATCGTTCAATTCGTTGATTTTCTAAGCCCATTTCGGTATCTTCATTCCACTCTTTTCTCTCACGCAGGGTAGACTATGTGCGGAATTGTCGGCTACATCGGTCCAAAGAATGGTGTTCCCATTATCCTCGAAGGTCTTCGGAGACTCGAATACCGCGGGTATGACTCTGCGGGAATTGCCCTCGTACGGAACGGGAAGTTCTTTGTCGAAAAGAAGGCCGGGAAAGTTGCGGATCTCGTGCGGCAGTTGAGTGCTGCCAATGGCAGCCTGAGCGCCAATCTTGGCATGGGCCACACGCGATGGGCTACGCACGGCGAGCCGAACGACGTGAATGCCCATCCCCATTGGGATGCGAAGAAGGAGATTGCCATTATCCACAATGGCATCATCGAAAACTATATGGCCATCAAGACCAAACTCCTTCGTGATGGTCACGTCTTTGAAAGTGCGACTGACACAGAGGTTCTGGCGCACCTGATTGGCGAAATGTACGGTCGGACAAACGATCTCGCATCGGCTGTCCGACTTGCACTAGCCGAAGTGGAGGGCGCGTACGGACTCGTTGTGCTTTCCAGTCGTGAACCTGATAAAATCATCGCAGCAAGAAAGGGGAGCCCTCTCATTATTGGTGTGGGAGAGGGAGAGAACTTTGTTACATCCGATGCCGCTGCTATTGTCGATCATACACGTCAGGTCATCTATCTTGATGATGGAGAGGTTGCAGTTCTTACGGCAAACAGTTTCCGGACGATGACGATTGATGATGTACAAACCGACAAGATTGTTCACGAAGTTACCCTTGAGCTCTCGCAAATCGAACGTGGCGGTTTCGACCACTTTATGATGAAGGAAATCTATGAGCAGCCGGAGACACTCCGGAATGCCATGCGCGGCCGTCTTATGCTGGACGACGGGAATGTCAAACTTGGCGGTCTCGAAGACAAGATGGACAAACTGCTGAAGGCGCGACGCATCATCATCATTGGATGCGGTACATCCTGGCACGCGGGTCTTGTGGGAGAGTACATGCTGGAGGTGATTGCCAAGATCCCCACAGAAGTGGAATACGCTTCAGAATTTCGCTATCGGGATCCGGTTGTCGGTGAAGGCGATGTGGTGTTTGTGATAAGTCAGAGCGGGGAAACGGCAGACACGCTTGCTGCGATGCGCGAAGCCCAACGAAAAGGCGCTGCTGTCTTCGGTATTGTCAATGTTGTCGGCAGTTCGATTGCTCGCGAATCACAAGCGGGAGTGTTTATTCACGCAGGACCGGAGATCGGTGTTGCCTCTACCAAAGCCTTCACGTCCCAACTCACGGTGCTCGCGCTGATCACGTTGATGCTTGCACGCGCGAAAGGGATGAGCAAAGCGGACGGACAGGTGCTCGCGAAGGAGCTGGCAAGTCTGCCCGACAAGGTAGCACAGATTCTTGAGCATACGGAACACATCAAGGAGCTTGCAGAGGAATTCAAGGGTGCGCATAATTTTCTGTATCTTGGCCGTGGCGCCAATTTTCCTGTAGCGCTGGAAGGTGCCTTGAAGCTCAAGGAGATTTCCTACATCCATGCCGAGGGGTACCCGGCAGCGGAAATGAAGCACGGGCCTATAGCGCTGATCGACGAGAATATGCCGGTGGTGTTTATTGTTCCCAAAGATGGAATCTATGATAAAGTGATCAGCAATTTACAAGAGGTGCGCGCACGGCGCGGCCGCATTATTGCCATCGCCAACGAAGATGATACTGAGATTGAAAGCATGGCTGAGTTCGTAGTTCGAGTGCCGCGCACGTACGGGTTCTTCGGTCCCATTCTCAATGTGATCCCTCTGCAACTGCTTTCCTATTACATTGCAGTGGCACGCGGAACGAATGTGGATCAGCCGCGCAATCTTGCAAAGAGCGTTACCGTTGAATAATCTGTTACACCTGTTCTTTAACGTTTTCAGGAGAGACTGAAAGTGAAATCGACATTCTCATTTAACAATACGGACTGGGCGCTGATTCTTGGGGCATCAAGCGGATTCGGTGCATCGACTGCAAAAGAGCTGGCCTTGCACGGGATGAATATCCTTGGAGTGCATTTTGACCGCTCGGCAACGATGCCTGCTATTGAAGCGCTCATAAAAGAACTCGAATCCACAGGCGTCAAGGTCAAGTTTTTCAATATCAATGCCTCGGATGAGGAGAAGCGGGCAGAAGTTCTCGATGATGTAAAGAAAATGTTCGCGTCAGATCCTGCATCAAGGATCAAAGTGTTGATGCACTCGCTGGCCTTCGGCAGCCTGAAACCCCTCGTCTCCACAAAACCGGATAACATGCTGACACGACCGCAGATTGAAATGACGCTGGACGTGATGGCCAACAGTCTTGTGTATTGGACACAGGAAATTGTGCAGCGCGGTCTGATGAAACAGGGGGGGCGCATCTTTGCCATGACGTCGTCCGGGGGGCACTCCGTCATAATGAACTATGGTGCAGTTTCGGCGGCAAAGTCGGTGCTCGAATCTTATTGCCGTCAACTCGCGTTGGAGCTTGGCCCTCTTGGTATCACGGCAAATTCGATTCTCGCAGGAGTGACAGATACCGCAGCGCTGCGCAAGATCCCTGGAGCGGTAAAAATGCTCGATGTTGCCCGTGCGAAAAACCCTGCCCTTCGCAACGGCACAGCCCACGATGTGGCAAAAGCGATTACCCTTCTTTCACATGATGACGCGTATTTTATTTCCGGCAATGTCATCCGTGTCGACGCGGGTGAGGATTATGTTTCGTATATCGGACAGAAGGATGCAACATCGCTTGAGTAATCTACTTTTGATTCTCAATGCCACTTTTTGTATCTTAGTCATCACAAGAGATTAAAATTCAAACGGACAGGTAGCTCAGTTGGTAGAGCAATGGACTGAAAATCCATGTGTCGGGGGTTCAATTCCCTCCCTGTCCACATCAAAGGCGTGACCCCAAGGGTTGCGCCTTTGCTTTCTACGGCAAGATGATTTTGGATTCACGACTCTGTATTTGAGTTTGATGCTTGCGGGTGGAGGGATTCTTGGATACCTTCAGAAGGATTCAGGTCCAAATGGAGAGGCCAAAAATCATAGATCAAGAGACTAAGAGATCGCGCAGAGGGTTTGCGTTGACGATTTGTGTTCTCCTCAATACAACCGCAACGCTGTTTGCTCAAACTGATTCCGCGTTAGGATTCTTTCCATTACACCAAGGCGACATCCATCAATTTCACTATCACTACAACACACTCGGCTGTTTGCCTCCCTGGACCCCGATTACACATTCTTCGCATCACATTGAACAGATTGCCGGGGATACGCTTCTTCCGACGGGATTTCGATACAGCATAGTATGGTCAGATGTCCCGGAAGATAATATGCTCCGATACCTGCGGGTGGATTCTGTATCCGCGAATGTCTATGAGTTTCAGGAGTATCCATCCGCTCATGAAATCCTGATTGACAGCCTGCGCGCCACTACAGGAGATTGGTTTCATGCTGGTATGGGCTGGATGGTTGAGTGTACCGGAGTTGAAACGGTGACGATCCTCGGTGTGTCGACAACCGTCAAGCACTTTCGATCTCATTATATTCATGGAGACCGATATAGTATCGCGTATGGATTCGGGAGGATTAAGCGCATCACCTACATTGATCACCCATGCTATGCCGTGTTGATTGATCGCCACCAGGACATTGTCTTTTCGAGGATCAATGGTCAAGAGCACGGGGAATTTGTCAGTGTGGATGACCAGAAGGGTCACGTTCCAACACACTTTGACCTTGGTCAGAATTTTCCCAACCCGTTCAATCCGACCACAACGATTGAGATTTCTATGCCACAAACAAGATACGTCAACCTCAGGGTATTCGATTTGCTCGGACAGGAAGTCGCCACCCTTGTTGCTGATGAACTCCAGCCCGGAAAGCACAAGATACAGTGGAATGCAGCAGGGGTTACAAGCGGGGTGTACTTCTATCGCCTCAGGGCAGGCGATGTTGTGCAAACGAGGAGATTGATTGTTCTAAAATGATAATATATCTATGAAGATTTCTAATATTCTCCCCCCAACTCCACGCTCATCATGTAATTCCTCTCGAACAACTCCTCCCACACCCATCGGTCGTTTGTAGATTGCAGGCCAAGACGGAAGCCGAGCTTCTTTCCATTCTCTAATTTCAGTCCGTACGTGTCGTTGCGGGGAACACGAATTGTCAGTGTGTACCACGTACGCGGGATGACTTGATTTCCTTCGTAGAGTACACCGCCTTGTATGCCTCTGAGTATGCGCAAGTCGTCATGCTTCAGGATGTCCTTCCGGTCGGGCGGGGAATTGCTCCAGCTTGAGCAATCGCGCAAATAGTATTCAGCGACAGAAGCGGAATCCGCGGTGTTGTTTACCCGAATCTGAAAATTATCGAATCCATGAAACCAGCCGTCGTTGTTGGCGTCGATCTGCAATAGCACGTTCGCAGGACGCGAGCATGTAGTATTGATGATCAGCTCATTGCGAGTCCAGGCAAAACTCAGGAAAACTGATAGACTGTCCGTTACCAGAGTCGCATCCGAAGCTCCGGCATCGGCGATGTTGTCCACCACTTCAATCCACCGGTTTTCAAGCCGGTAGAACGGTTCGCCGTCTTCACCATCGTTAATACCATCACTATCAGTGTCGATGTCGTTTAGCAGAGTGCCTCTCGACGTTCCGGCCATCACTTCGCGCATGTCAATCAAACCATCCTGGTCGGTATCAACGGACATGTTATCGCCGTTGAGCCGTTGTTCATCGAATGGCAGCGCCGGATCATTGTCCGGGACACCATCAAGGTCTGCATCGCCAGTCTGTTCCAGCTTGCCGAATTTCAGATTCAGCCACCACTCCGGCTTTCCGTTGCGGATAATCTGTGCGTTGAAATCGAAATCCTCGCCAAACCGTCCCGGCATTTTCCACGGCTGGTCTGCGTGATGATACTCCGGATAACCGCTTGCCTCCATCAACGCATCGATCTGATGATGGAATTCGTGCGTGATCAGCCAATCCTGCCGGCTGAACCGGTCCTGAAACGGGTTGCCGGTGTAACCGGCTTTTGTCCCGTATTTCCATGGCGCCGGAACACCGTATGTGCCGCCTCCGTACATCTGACGGATATTGATGGAGTCGGACTTGGATGAATCGCGCAGGGCGCTTGTCCGTCGTGGAGGATAGTTCAGCCATGCGTATGGGACAATGAGACCGTTGTAGTATTCCGGCGTGTTGCCAAATCTGCGCGTTGTGTTTTCATAGTCACGTGTCACGCGGTCAGTTACAGAGAGCCAGTACGGGTCTTTGTTTCCCACATCATTCAGCCAGAGCGTGTCTTCAATGACATGGAAATCGAAATCCAGCACGAGCTTGCATGAAGAATTCCTGAAATAAAACTCTTCGTTGAACCTGCATGCCTCTTTGAGGTATGCAATCTCCTCGTTTGTAATTGTTCTTCCATCCGGGATGTGTGGATAACGTTCCTTGGGGTAGACATCCCGGTAACTTATAGTGCGATAGACCATGCATAGAACCGGGAGCCGGGTGTATGATGTCATTGAAAAATCGGATGGCGAAGTAGTGAATCGAAACTCACGTGAGAATTCTTTGGAAGGAGGGATAGTCTTGAACGGAGCACTGACGCGATAGGAGTATCTGGTTAGCGGTTTGAGGTTTGTGAGAGTTGCGCTATTTGTTTTTCTCAGATCGAGCATCTCCGCGCTCACGGTTGTCCATTCACTTTCACTGTCCGACTTCAATTGCAGAACACCTCTTTCCGGATTCCATCTTCCCGTGGCGTTCACCGGCGGTTTATCACTAACTGTTCTTGGCCAGGTAATATGTGCTTCGGAAGGTGATGGCATCTGAACGGAAGGATGTTCCTCAGTAAGGGATTTTGGAACCCGAACGATCCTGTTGTAATCTGCAACCAAGATTTCATCCTTACCAAAGAAATCCATTCCTCGCGGGGCAATGAACCCATTCAACGTCGAAGCTGTAAACTCTGCGAGGAACTTGCCATCGTGCGAGAACTTCATGATTCCGTTTATACCTATGTCGGCAACGTAGACTCCTGACGAATCGGCCAGGATAGCGGAAGGTTGTGCGAGCCGGTCCTTGATGGAATCGATGATGGCTCCGGTTGCATCCTTCACAACAACCTGACTTCGTTCAATGTGGTAGGTTCTTTTATTGACCGATGCGACTGGCGGTTGCAGAATGGGACCCTTTACACGTCGTGAACTTTGAACGCGTCCTTCAGAGTCGAAAATCTGTACCCGGTCCCGTTCCTGATCGTAGACGGAGATGAACTGCTTCCCGACCATGATTGATCGGATATGATTGAACGAGACAGTGTTCCCCTTCCCGAGTCCGTCAAGTTTCCCCTGGTATTGATCGCTTGACACGCGAATCGACTTGAACTCCGATAATCCATCCGATGCCTGCAGTCCAAACCAACCCGATGGAAATTTCAGGATCGTATCAGTAATGGCCCGACGCTCATTCACATACACATCGTATCGCCTTTGGCGGGGATTGATTTCGAGACGGAGAACAGTCCAATCGGTGAGAGATCGTAGGGTCTCGTACGTGTTTGTCGCAACGTACTCGCCGGCGCCGTTGAAGTAGCCGGTGAGCAGCGTACGTTCATCAAAGCGAACCATGTGCGAAAGAGCTTTTGAGGCCGTATCATCCAGACTGAAGTAGACACCCGCCCGGTTGCCGCGTAGCGTTACTTCGATCGTAAACGATTTCTGCCCATAGATATAATACGAAGCGGAAAGCAGTTGATCGTACTGTTTTGTGTCGCAGGTAAGTACACCGCCAAGGAGTTTCCATTCGCTTGAAGCTGGATGCCATTTCGGATCAAGGGCGAGTTGTTGGAAGTCGTCGGAGAACCAGGTAATAAGCGGTTGTGTGTTGGCGTGTGTGAAAGTTATACAAAAGAGAAGTATGATATAAAGAAGACGAATCATCTTATAAGAGCAGTTCCCGTGTCGCTGCTGCGGTAGTGTACATGTCGTCAACCGAGCAATAGAAATGCGGTGAGAAGCGGAGTTTGCCATCACGTACAGCGGCGGTGATTTTCCGGTCCGACAGTTCCCTGCAAACTGCTCCCGCGTCCTTGCCATCGGTCAGATTAATAGTCACAATTCCGGCACGTTCCTCGGGGTCTTCGGGAGTGACAATATGGACGTTCGCCATGTTCTTGAACTCATTCATCAGCACTTCCGTTATTCCGAGAATGTGCGACTCGATTGTGCTTGTACCGAATTGCAATATCATGCCAAGAGCGGCATGCATTCCCCAGAGCGATGGCATTCCCAAACTTCCTCCTTCATACCTTCTCGCAGTGGGGGCAAGTCCTTGTTCAAAGTTCATATAGTCCCATGGGTCTGCCACCCCAAGCCATCCAAGACTTTTTTGTTGAATGATGGATTGCAGCTCCTCGGTGATATAGAGGAAACCGGTTCCGTGCGGCGACATCTGCCACTTTTGTCCTCCGGCAGCGAGGGCATCGATTTTCATTTTCTGCACATTGATGCGCACCGCTCCCACGGCCTGAATGGCATCGACGGCAAAGATCATTCCCCGGCTCTTGCACACATCGCCGATGGTAGCGAGATCTGCCCGGTACCCGGAGAGAAACTGCACGGCACTCAAGGCCACCATGCGTGTGCGTGGAGTTATTCCGTCGAGGATTCTGTCGATGGTGACGCGTCCATCGGGGCACTGGATGAAATCCAATTGCACGCCGAACCGTTTGAGGTTTATGTAAGGCCACACATTCGCGGGGAACTCGGCGCTGTTCAACAAAATATGGTCGCCGGATTTCCAGGGGAGTCCGGCGGCAATCATGTTGATGGCATCCGAGGTGTTCGGCATCAAGGCGATTCGCTCGGGCGATTCCGCATTGATGATCTGCTTGATATGGGACTTGCATCCGGCGACCATTGGGAGATCAATCTGGTATGTCTCAAGCATACCCGCCGACCGCTCCTGCAGATATTTGTTCATGGCCTCCACAACGGGGGTGGAAAGCGGGGTTGTGCCGGCGTGGTTAAGATAGATCTTTCCCTGTGCAGTATGAGGGAAGAGCGTGCGTGCCTGTGCAAGGGTTTCGGCTGAAAGCAACTGGTGCATTGATGGGTCTTTAGTGTTGTCAGTACAGGAAAAATGCGACGGCAAATTACGCATATCACCCCCGAATTGCAATGGAACCCGCGCCGCAATACGTAACACAATGCTCACGCTCAGTTTACAATTCCGTAACATTGGGCGGTTATATTGGTATGAATTTCGTTGTCTCACATTTCGGGAATCCATGCGACCATTGCGTATTGCCCACATCTCCGACCTTCATCTCAGCGCCGAACACCGGCGTGTCAACATCCGCAACACGACGCGCGTGCTGGACTACATTGCGCAACAGCATGTTGACCATGTCGTGATCACGGGGGATATTACGGCAGATGGAAAACGAGGGGACTATGAGCTCGCGCGTCAGTTGTTTGCAAGTTACGGGCTGCTGGATTCGGCAAAGCTTTCACTTGTCATTGGCAACCACGATATCTACGGGGGTGTGAATCATGCGGAGGAGATACTGGACTTCCCGCGGCGCTGCAAGCAGACAGACTACAATGCGAAGGTGAAGGAATTCCGCCATTGGTTTCCGGAGGTGTTCGAGCGTTGCATGTTTGCCGGACATGGAGCAGTGTTTCCGTATGCAAAGGTTGTCGGCGACGTGTTGTTTGTGGGGATGAACTCGAATGCACGCTACTCACGGGTGAAGAATCTCCTCGGGTCAAACGGCAAAGTGTGCGATGAAGAATATCAGAGAGTGAAGGGGATTCTCTCTGCCGATCTCTTCAAACACAAACGCCGCATTGTTCTCATCCATCATCACTTCAACAAGATGGAGACACAGCACACGGGCGCGATGCACAGTGTGTGGTCGGCAATCGAGCGGGAGACGATGAAGTTGAGGGGAAAGAAAGCGTTATTCAAACTGTTCCGTGAGCAACGTGTTGAGCTTATCTTGCACGGACACCACCATGAAAGCCGCGCCTATGAACGCAAGGGGGTACGGTTCATGAACGCAGGTGGTAGCGTGGCAGGACTCTTGCCAAACGCACCCAGCGTAAATATCATTTCCGTTGCCGATGAACGGATGGAAACAGAGGTTCACACTCTTCCCGCGGATCATTCCGCGATAAGTGGTCCGAGGATTCCCGCACTTCTCAATCAACCCACGGATCATTCCATCAGCACCGCCGCGTAGTCGCACGGTGCTTGACATGTTCGTAAGAAATACCTATGTTGCTCCGTGAGATTAACCAAGTGTTTGGTCTCATCTCATCTCATCTCATCTCATCTCATTAATAATGTTTTGCATGTTAGTGTTTCGAGGGTAACATGCCTCGACCAGTTTAATGCCAAACTATTCTCTCTTCACCCAAGGAGAGT
>CAZIHJ010000080.1:0-14180 GCA_964538485.1 uncultured Chitinophagales bacterium
GACCCCTACCTCATCAATTTCGTTGAAGAACTCACCAAAGCCAATCATGGCCGTGCATATTACTCCTCGCTCAGCAACCTCGGCGAATTCGTCTTCGTGGATTACATCAGAAACAGGAAGAAGAAGTTCCAGGGATGAATGTCCGTTCAATTTATCATACCCTTCTCTTGCTCCTTTGCATCGCTTCTTCTGTAAGCGGTCAGACGGATTCTTCCTGGAAGAAGATTGGCACTGTTGATGGCCGAATCACACAGATAGAATTCCATCCCTCAGGCGCCTGGTTTCTCATTGCAAGAAGAAATGGCCCGTTGCCAAAAGGAGTGGTCGCTGAGAGACCGTATCTGTATCGCAGTACGGACGAAGGACGGAATTGGACACAAATCGGTGACTCTCTCTTTGTGTGGCCGTACAAGGAACGAGGCAGGATATTGTGTGTCCACCCGTCAGGGGCAATTCTGGTTACGGCGGGAAACAGTCGCGCATTGCTCAACCGCGAAAAGCGCAAAGATCACGGCATTTATCGTTCGATCGACGGTGGAGAAACGTGGACAAAGGTCAACGGCGGGATTCCAAATGGTCTCGAACTCCTTCACGACGGAGCTGTCATCACACGCCCAACATCGGGGTTGAAATGTCTATCCACTGATGGCGGCCTAACATGGGTGGACTTCACACTGCCCGGTTTCTCTGAATGCGCTGACCCGGATGGAGATGGAGAAAGTCAGATATCCGTCGGGGGAAGTCTCTCAAGTGTCCTTTTCTTGACTTGCTCCCATAGTAGGAAGGTTTGGAGAAGCACCGACAGGGGAATATCTTGGCTCGAATCAATTAGCGATGGATACCTTCCGCACATGACGTCTGGCGGAACACCGGTTTTTACAAAATCGGTGCTCCGGAATCCACCCAAGCCAAGTCTCATTTCAACCTCGGATTCGTCACGTCGGTTGTTCGGGGATCACAGCCCTCTCTCTCCAGAAGGCCACGCTGAATTCTGGGTGAGTAACGATCATGGATCTTATTGGCATCGAAGTGATACCGCTTATCAAAGCATAAACTGGCGCTACACCAAGCTCATGAACGGCCATGACAATGTGCTGTATTCACTTCTTGAGTATTTGTCCGGTAAATTTTTTGTTCTTCAAAAAAGCACAGATCTGGGAAACTCGTGGACTACAATCAGCGAGACATTTCCGAGATCTGGAGGATTCACAAGCTTCGCCCTTCATCCCGATGGACGGTTCGTCCTTGGCACGCTGAACGGTGAAATCTACGCACTCCGGGAGAATTGAAATGATGACCTCATAATCTCGGCGAATTCGTCTTCGTGGACTACATCAGAAACAGGCAGGAGAAGTCTTCAGAGATAGAAGTGTAGGTCGGAATGCCATTCCGACCTACAGAGAAAATGTGTTAGCAGCTCTACTCTGTCATTTTATACACCCGCACCTCGTCATCCTCAACCATATATAAGTACTTGTTGTTCGGCGGGATAACGGGAGTCGCGTCGTAGTCGTCTTCTTCCTTCCAGTGGAGCTTGCCTGTTGCTTCATCCAACAAGTGAATATCTTCCTTCACCATGAAGGCGATTTTACCGTTTGAGAGGAAGACCGGCGGCAATGTCACCTTTTTCCCTGCCCAGTTCCATTCAGTCGTCCACTGGATTTTCCCATCCAGACCGACGCGTGCAACACCTTCCGGCCCGAAGACAATAAAGTGATCGCCACGGAAAACCGGTTCCAACACAAGGCGGGCGCTCGCAGCGTATGACGTTGTGGTGGTCGTGTAGTTGTATCCGACGGATGTGCTTGATGAGCTGCTCTGTGTTACGGCGTAGCAGTCCTCGTGGTCGAGTTCCCCCACCTTCATATCGTCGTCGAACTTGAGAGTCCAGAGCCGCTTGCCACCCGCATCACGGGAGAGCCGGACCGCGAACAGTTCTTCCTCATCCGCACCGTACATCGTGCGGCTGGCCGGATCAATCTTCACTTCACCGCGCAGTGATATTCCCGGATCGTTTTCAAAATCAATCTTCCAAAATTCCTTCCCGGTGCCGGGGTCAAGCGCGTAGATGCGGTAGGGGTCCTTGTTCCAATCCTTCTTTGCGTTGATGTCCCCGCTCTTGGCATCGACGGCAACCGAGAATGCCTGGTAACCGACCTTGAGGAACAGCGTGTTATCAAAGAGTCCCCAGTCCACCGGGAAGCCAAGATCATCATCGATCTCCCAGACGACCTTGCCTGTAGCAAGATCCGCGCAGACCACACGCTCGGCCCCAACGACGTAGAGCTTTCCCTTCTCGACAATTGGTTGTGGTGCACTGCTAAAATCGTAGTTGACTGCCGACCAACGGAAGCCGACTTTATTCAAAGGGAAGTACGAGCGGTACGCCACCTTGCCAGTGTTGAGATTAATCCGGACTAACCCCTCGCCGTCGTCATCCCGAGTGAGCGGGTCTTCCATTCCACCAGCGCCCTTCACGCCGCGTATGAGAAACACCAGATCGCCGTCAACTTCGTATTCATCAAAAACAAAACCATAATCATGTTCTTCAATTGCCTTCGTCCCCAGCAAGGCTTGTGAAAAGAAGTTTGCTATGCCGACTGCCGGAGCATATTCCGTGTAGGCGATCTTCTCTTTGTAGAGTATCTTTCCTGAAGCGACGTCGAGCTTGTACAGTTTGAGGTACGTCCCCGATTCGTCGCCGCCCATCCGGCGTTGCAAAAAGTATCCGAGTACACTTTTGCCATTGTCGAGCACTTTGTGATCGGTGAGAATACCGATCAGCTCATCCGGCTTGGTTTCCCACTGCACGTTCCCTGTCGTAAGATTAATCATCAATTGCGTATCATCGGTCGAGATCATGAGATAGTCCGCCCCATCGAGATCCTCAAGAGTTGAATACCCTTCGATATCGCCGATATCCTGCTTGCGCGTCCAGAGCTCTTTTCCGCTGGCGAGGTCGAGAAAGCCGAGCATATCGTTATCGTACATAATCAGCGCCTTCGACCCGTAGAAGGTGACCGCCTCCACTTCCTCCTCATCCGAAAGCTCGCCTTCATTCTTCCAGAGTTCCTTGCCATTGTCGGCATCGAGTAACAGGAGCCCGTCATTAGTGGCAAACAGGAATCGATTACCGCCATTGTCTCCTTTCAACCACCAGAGGCACTCAAGGCCTTTTCCTTTTCTATTCGAATCGAACGTCAGCTTATGCCGCCATTCTTCCTTTCCGGTTTCAAGGTCGACGCAGATGGCGATGTCATCGTAGTACAGGACCACTCCCACTTTCGTATTGTCATAATCACTGTACTCGTCCTGGTCGATGTCCGGGTACTTTTGCTTCCACCGGATTTTTCCCGTCAGCACATCGTAGCTCACCAGCTCTTCATTTTCTGTCGAGAGAATGAATTGTTCCTCGTTCCAGAGCATGTTGAATCCCGCCTTCTCAATATCCTCCACTTCGGTGGTCCAGAGCTCTTTGCCGTTTTCGCCGTCGAAGAAGTGAATGTACTCGCTTGCCTTCACGAGATAATACCGTCCATCCTGAATGAACCAACGGGTATCGATCTTATCCTTGGCCTCAAGTTGCCAGACTTTGTGTCCCTCGGAAAGTGCAGTGAGTGGCGAAAGTGCAAGGAGCGAAACATACAGGAGCTGAGCAATGCGAAGAGTTTTCATGGATCCTTCCAGATGGTGGGAGCTGGTTGTTTGGGGAAGGAATATACACATTCGTATGAGATCGGCAATAGCCCAACTGGGGTATTCTTTACGGTCTCCGAGGGCAGGGACTTCCAATAGTTCCGGTTTCTTCCTACATTAACTCCACCTGACCGGTGCCCCACGTATGCAATCCGATAAACCAGAACAGAGGTATTCCATGCGATTCAGATTCCTTGTCTTATCCACGTGTTTCCTGACGGCAAGTGCCTGTACCCAGCCAAAGACGATCACCATTCTCCATACCAATGACATGCATGCAAGCTTCATTCCCCGGCCTGCGACGTGGATGAGGACAGACCCGAAGCCCATGGTCGGGGGTTTCAACGAGTTGACTTACGCGGTGGATAGCATCCGGGCAGTTGTGCCGGCAACCTTGTTGCTTGACGCCGGAGACGTGATGACAGGTAACCCGATATCCGATATATCGTATGGCGGTGCTGAAGGGGGTGCGTTGTTTGAAATGATGAACCGGATCGGCTATGACGCTTCGGCGCCCGGTAACCATGACCTTGATATCTCACAGGAAAACCTGCGCGCACTTATTCGTATTGCAAAGTTCCCGGCGCTCTCCGCAAACCTTGTTAACAATGACGGAAAGTTCGCCGTCGGAAATACTGACCACACGATTATCGAACGCGACGGGCTGCGCATCGGCATCTTTGGCATCATGTTGCAACGATTGGCGGGAGTCGTCAACCAGAACAACCTCGTCGGCATCAAGGTTCTCTCACCTGTTGAAACGGCACAACGCATGATCAACGAGCTCAAACCCCGGACAGATCTCGTTATCGCTCTTACGCATCAGGGTGCGGATGAAGATTCCACCCTCGCAACACAGCTCACCGGACTCGACGTGATTATCGGGGGACACTCGCACACACGGATCCAGAGACCAAAAATCGTGAACAACGTCGTCATTGCACAGGCGGGAGCCAATTGCGAGAACCTCGGCATTCTTGAACTCACAGTGGAGAACGACCGCGTCATCAGCCATAACGGTCGCCTGCTCCAGCTCTGGGCCCGGGAGGGGCGCCAGTCCCGACTGAGCCCCTTTATTGACTCGTTGAAACAGGAGATTGACCGTGAATATGCCGAAGTCATTGCAACGCTGAAGGGTGACTGGAAGCGGGCCAGCGGCAAGGAGACAAGCATTGGCAACTTCATCATCACCGCGATGGCGGACGCAGCCGGGGCCGAGATCGGCTTTGCCAACAGTCACGGCATCCGCAAGGACGTGGCTGCCGGACCGCTGACGAAGCGCGACCTGTACGAAGTGCTGCCTTTCAGAAATGTGCTTGTCACGTTCCAGCTCAGCGGGAAGCACATCCGTTCGATCATGAGCCACTACCTGAACCGGAAGCCGGCGATCGAGTTCACAGGCATCCACTGCACCTGGAAGCGGACACAGAATGGCAACATCGAAATTGTCAGCCTGCAGGTCAACGGCCGGCCAGTGGACGATGACCGCATGTACACCTGTGCCACCAGCGATTTCTTCGCCGGGCAATCACAGGGATATATCGGGATGGAAATCGGGCAGCCGGTCTTTCTCAACAAGACGGTTTTTGAAGCAGTGGAGCAGGCCGCAAGAAAAACCGGAACGATAACCACAACGATCGAAAATCGGATCAAAGAAGTACAGTGAACACATCACCAAAGGAGTCAACGCACTATGAGCGCAAGTAATTTTCCCATCCTCATCATCACAGGGCGGCCGGCCGCCGGTAAATCGGAAGTGATTGATTATCTGAAGAAGTGTGACCCCAAAGAACGACTTCAGAGGTTTCACATCGCCGATTTTGAGGAACTTGACGATTTTGTGTATGTGTGGGAGACGTTCGAGGTTGACGATATTCTTTCGCGCCACGGTAAGCCGCGCAAATGGACAGACGAAAAGTACTGGTTCAACGACCATTTCATATGGAACCTCTACATCGAACGAATAAGTCTGGAGTACAGGAAGAAACTTGCCCGGAACCCCGGCTACCACGATACCATGACCACTCTGGTCGAGTTTGCACGCGGTGGAGAGAATGGGATCTACGAGGCAATGACCCATCTTCACGAAGACATCCTCAAGCGGGCCGCTGTCATCTACATTCGCGTCTCGTACGAAGAGTCCGTCCGCAAGAATCGCCGTCGCGCCAAAAAAGGAGAGGAGCACTCTATCCTGCACCACTCCCTCCCGGACGAAAAGATGGAATACTATTACAAGATCAACGACTGGGACATGCTCGAGGCAAAGGATCCACAGCATATCGAGGTGAACGGAATCAAAGTTCCCTATGCCGTGTTCGAGAATGAACCCGAAAAAACGCTTGATCCAAAACTGATAGGTGATGAACTCGAGCGCATAACAAAGAAGTTGTGGGGCATGAAGAAGTAGCTATTCCATCCGTCTGATCGCGACAAAGCCGCTACCGGAATTCAGGTTGCGGCTTTTTGTTTCTGTGTCTCGCGCCATTCACAAATGCAAGCCGGAGACTACTCTCAGGATTTGCCCTGAACAGGAGCAACCTCGATCTCATGCGTAAGCACCAGTTCCCGCGAGCGCTTCTTCTCCGCCCTCGTCAGAAATGCCACGGCGACGAGAATGAATGCCAGCGAAACCCAGTCCTGCACCTTCGGAAACTTTCCATTGAACAGAAAGTACCACACCAGCGTTGCGGTTGTACCTGCGACAAGCGAAGTGAGGCGGTTCACCAGTCCGGCAAACGTTGCCGTTCTTCCTTTGAACATGAAAATGAACACGGAGAAGAACGCCACCAATCCATACGCAAAGCCAACGATCACGGCCCAGCCCCAGTGTGACACAGGATCAGCGATGCTGTCCCGGAACAATAGAATTTGCTCGTTGACAGTATCGAACCAGATGGGGGAATTGAACAACACCCAGGCAACAAGAAACATCGTCACGGAAGCAGCAATCTGTTCGATGGCAAAGAAGCCGTTGTTGTCCAGCTTCACTCCCTTGGGCCGGGTGTTCTTATAGTAGTTCATGATGTAAATGCGGATCGAATAGACAATAATATAACTGCCGAGGATGATCATCGCCGGCGGTGAATTCACAAACTCAAAGTCTCCCGCGCCCACCCAGAACACATTGACGCCGGCAGCGAGCAACGCAAACCCCACGGCATAATTCTCTTCTGCATAAACACGCTTGTTCAGGATCCCCTGTTTGATCTGTACTGCATCGACCACCCGGCTGATGATAATCACGCTCGCCCGCATAATCACCATCGCCACCATCACCGAGATGGGGAGCATATACATCAGAGTTGTCGTCGGTATGACGACGGCTGTACACACGCCCGATGGGATGATGTACAGAATCTCCTGGGGTAGTTTGAACCGTCCGACGGTGATGTATCCGATGGACTTGATGCGATACCAGCGGAGGGCAAGCGATACGCCAAGGGCAATAATGCTCCCCCCGATCGTGTTGTAGACCAGGTACTGTATCTCCTCCATGCCAAGGTAGCCTTGCGCCACACTGCCGGTGAAGTACTTCACGGCAACGCCGGTAATGACATAGAATGTGAAATACCCGATGCACAGCTGTATCAGCCGGGCGGTACTTCCTTCGGTTGTTTTCCACATGATGGGGTTCGATCAGAAAGTAAATGATGGGGAACAACCTAACAGATATGCGCGACAAGTGCAACCAAACAAGCGTCCCAAAGCGAAATCCTCCTCGAAGGCCGGGTGAGGATTCGGCTACCGGAGGAGCCTCCAAAAGCTACGCAAAACGGTCATTCGCTTGTCATGATGAACAGGGGCTTCGTTTCGAAGCTTTTGTAGTGCGGACGCAAACGGTCTGTGTTGTAGTGTTCCTTTACGTTGACAAGCTTTTTCGTCGATGTAACGATGTCAATCGGCAGGTTGTCGTAGCGGCCGTTCTTAAGGACCACCAGTCTGCCGTGCACACCTTGCAGGATCAGATCGAGAGCAAGGTTGCCATAGGCCATCGGAACGATCGAGTCGATCGCATCCGGATCGCCGCCCCGTACAAGGTAGCCCAGCTTCTGGTTGATGATGTGAATAGTCTGCCCGTTGTTAAACCGGGGGGACAATCTTTCAAGTTCACTCGAAACCAGGTCGCCTATACCACCCAACTTGGCGTGGCCAAATGCATCGGTGCGCGAATCCTGGAACACCATCTCGCCACCTTCAAACTTTGCTCCTTCAGAGACGATTACCACCGCATATTTGCTCGGGTTCCTGTTCCTGTCGTACACCGCCAGTTCTGCGAGATGCTCAATCGGGAACCGGTGCTCGGGTATGACGCACCTGTTCGCCGCACCGGCCATCGTTGGCAACATCGCGGTGAATCCGGCATAGCGCCCGAATACCTCCAGCACAAGCAATCGCTCGTGGGATCCTGCTGATGTACGGAGACTGTTCGTCATGTGAATCGTTCGTGTCACGCACGTGCTGAATCCTATGCAATAGTCGGTGCCGGGAACGTCATTATCCATGGTCTTGGGAATCGCTATTACTTTTACACCCTTCTTGTATAACTCAACCCCGTAACTCAGCGTGTCGTCTCCGCCGATAGGGATGAGAAAGTCGATACCAAGGAAATCGAGGTTCTTTAAGACTTCATCCGTAAGGTCGTTTTTCTCTTGTGTATACTTGCCTGCGAGGTGCGCGGGCACCTGGGCCTTCTTAACGGCACTCGGTTTTGTGCGTGAAGTATGCAGAAACGTCCCTCCCGTGCGACCGGCCCTGTTGACCACTTCTTCTGTCAGAACCTGAAAGTTGCCTGAATTGTCGAACTTCTCATCACGCACAATGTCGATGAGACCCGCCCAGCCACGACGAATACCAACGACCTTATAGCCTTCACGCAAGGCGCGGATTGTCACGGCCCTGATTGCGGGATTAAGGCCGGGGACATCTCCACCTCCCGTGAGAATACCGATAACACCTGGTTTCATATTGGGCATTGATGCATATCCTTGTGATGTTGTTACATGAACAGAGTTGCGTCGTCATCCGTTCGGAGAGTATCGCTATTTGAGAAAGCTCATGCTTCCTGTAAGCGCTTCGTCATTGCCACGAAGAACCCCAAGAACATGACAAACGTTCCCAGCCACACAAGTCCGATAAGTGGTTTGACACTCACATCAACAACCAGTGCATCTGCGTGTTTGTGTCCATCGTTGGCACGTCGAACGCCTATCGTTACCGAAGACGCGTCTGCACCCATACCGCCGACATTCATACCAACAAGTTGAATGGTCGCATTCAACAACTTGGATTCCGACGACTTGAATGTCTGTTGACCATCCGCCCCGTACATCGTCACCGGAATGATCGTTTCCTTATTCTCACCATCGGACACCTCCAGGACAGATCCCACAGCCATACCCCCCGTCATGGCATCTCCGCCGTGGGCATTCATATCAAATTTCACAAATGTCGCACCGTACTTTCCTAACGAAACGGTCTTTCCTTTTTCAATGGTGTATGTATCTCCCTCACCCGCGTGATCAGGGGAAACCTCTTGGAGCGAAATCGGAGACAGATAAAAGTCACTTGTCAGGGACGATGCAATATCGGGATTCCTCATCGTACCCTGTTCACCACTGTTAAACATGAGCGGAGAGAGTGTAACGACGTTTCCCTTCTCTTCGACATTCACGTTGAACGCGTACTTGCCGTCAGGGGTTGGTGCATGTCCGGTGTACGTCAGCGTGTGCCCGAGAACCTCTTGTGGTTGATTGAGTTCGAGTACAACTTGTGCGGTGGTGCTGTACTTGCCCGATGCAATCACGCCGAGAAGAAACACTGCCAGACCAACATGCGCAAGCTTGCCTCCGATTGCCTTGATATCCGCTCTCCCCTGCTTCCAGCCAAACTCGATATTCACAAACAACGCAAAGAGAGAAGTGAACACAAGTACGAGCGTGGCAACATCGTGTACACCGGCGGGATAGAGCGCTCCAGTGCCAATGGCCGCCACGGTAAGCCATAGCAGCGTCCGTTTCACGACCTCCTTCGCATCATCAGTCCCCCACTGCACATACAAACTGAAACCGATAAACAGTAGCATGACAATCACAAGCGGGAGATTCATCGTGTCGTAGAATGACGTATCGACTGTCGATTTCCCGAGCAGGGGAAGACTTGTCCCAAAGAGAATTACCGCTGCCGATAACATCAGCGCGATCGCTCCCGCGGCCAGCGCGGTTTCCTTGCTGATGAACCTGTTGTCATTCTGCGCCGGACGCAGTTCCTTCCGCCGAACGACCATGAATCCAAAGCCTACCGTTGCAATTGCTGCCAGAAAAATCACCAACAGCACATACACACCGGCACCCGCGTCGGTAAATGCATGAACCGAAGAGTCACCCAGCACGCCACTGCGGGTAAGAAACGTACTGTACACAACGAGCAGGAAAGATAAGATGGACAGCATGAGGTTCAGGCGAAGGAACTTCCCTGTTCTCTTCTGCACAATCAGCGTGTGCACCAACGCGACAGCAACAATCCATGGGACGAGCGAAGAATTCTCAACCGGATCCCAACCCCAATATCCTCCCCATCCCAGAACACCGTATGCCCAATACGCACCGAGCATGATACCGGCACCAAGAACGAACACTGCCGACAGCAACCATCCAAGCGATTGCATACTCATCAATTCGTAGTTCCTCTTCCACATGCTTGCAATGGCAAAAGCGAACGGTACAGCCATGAGTGCAAATCCCACAAACAACACCGGTGGATGAATCACCATCCAGAAATTCTGCAATAACGGATTCAGTCCGTTTCCATCGATCGGAATTTGACCGTAAGGGAGTTGAGGGATTTTCGTCCACACATCGATAAAGGGAGTCTTCGCGTACAGCAACGAAAGCAAAAACGTCTGAACACCCATGTACACACTCATCACCCATGGCTCGCTCTTCCGCGCGCCCGTGTAGCGCATGAGTGCCAGGCCAATAATGGCTGAACAGAGTACCCAGAAGAGAAAGCTCCCCTCCTGACCTGCATAGAAACTCGATATGAGAAAATGAAGCGGAAGGTCGCGGGAACTGTAGCTGTAAACATATCCATTGGAAAAGTCGTGTCGAAGCAGCAGCATCAACAGCAGACCTGAAAGAGCCATGATCGCAACCGCAGACGCGTGCAGCCACAGGCGCGCGTTCTTGATGGAGTGCGTGGCGGTCTTTGATGCTCGATAGTACGCTACCATGGACAGGATCGAAGCAATGAGAGCAACAGTAATAAGGGTGTTCCCGAGAAGATTCACGATACCTCCAGATGAATGGATATCTCAGGATTGTCAACAGGCGTGCCAGAAAGAAATGTTGAAAAATTTGACACCTTCGCACCTTTTGAGACAAGGTGCTTCTCATATCTGAAACTCGAGACGTCAAATCAGAGGTAAAAACGAGGGAATGGAGCAGCCTTGGTCTTGGATTGGTTTCACGACCTTAGCAGATTGACTTGTAGGTCTCATCCCCTGCCTGTCGAATCCGCTTCAAAGTGGCACGACGGGCAGGGGAATGTTGACATTTATTGCGTGAAGAAAAGAAGCTGCGACAGATAGCCCGTTGGAACTACCGCTTCTTCTTTCCAACTTTGGTTGTTCGTGTTGTCTTCACCTTCGTCGCCCCACCTTTGCCTTTGATGGTTGTTGTTCTCGTAACCCGGTATTGTTTGACGGACGCGCCGTGGCGGGTTCTGACGCTCACCGAAGTTGCTCTCATCGGGGCATAAATTCTGTGTGCATGCGCAACGCGATGAGTGCGTACCACGGCAAACCCGGCATGGTGTCGCACCCTGAACGGATGAAAGATACGCCACGCAACCGGTCGCCATGGGCGCCACCATCCGGGATATACGCGCCATCGCCAGGGCGAAACCCAGACCGAATATGCCGGTGCATAAACAAATCGAACACCCGGCCAACCCCAGACATTCACAACAACCCGCGCTGCAAATCCGGCAGGATGCGGGCGACCACCTCCGTCCTCAACGGATTCGATCTCGTCTTCTCCATCGCCGGGCTCCACGATCGTCTGCTCGCCATAAATGTCCTCATCGCCAATAATCTGGACGACCGCAGTTGCATCTCCGGTTTTCTCCAGTGCAATAACAGCGATGTCCTGGTTCTCCTTTTCAGAGACCGGAACCTGCAATGCAAACACATGCGCATTCTTATCCATGGCTCCCACTACGCGGATGTAGTCAATCTCGCCATCGCTATTCAAGTCCAGGTTGTTTACATGATTCTCCTCTGTGTTGAGCAGCTTTTCAAACTCCTCGGGAGAACCCGCCTGCTTGAACATTTCCAGAGCTCCATGTAAGCTGAAATTGTCACCCGGGAGCCCCGTTGAATCCTGCGCGGAAGTGTCTTGTGCACCGGCTCGTGTCATGACAATCAACAACAGCATTGCCAAAACAAGGTGAAAGCGATATGTGTTCATTCTTCAATCCCTTATGTTGTGTGAGAAATCGAACTGATCTGAAATTCAGGACCTGCTACTTCATCGCCTCCACCAACACTCTTCCACTTCGTCCGGCGGGGAATTCGATTCCAAGTAGCGCGCTGAGAGTCGGAGCGATGTCCGCCGGGCTTGCTTCAGTGGCATAGATTCCCGGGCCAATGCCATCGCCAACGATCACCACCGGTACATGCGCGTCATAGTCGTATGGCTGTCCATGAGTTGTGCCGTAGGATGAATGGCTTTCGATGTAATACGGTTTGAACGCAAAAAAAACATCGCCACTGCGAAGCGGATGGAAGCTATGCTTCATGCGCCGCTCTGCAATTGCGGCCGGGGACAGGGACATGAGTTGATCACGGGAATACACGAAGGCAAATTCCGGTCTGACTCGTAGAGAGTCTGCAAGCGTAGCGGCGACGGTGGACAGGGCGAGCTTCTTCTCTCTCATGACATCATGGTTCAAGTACACATTGCCATCTGTTATAGCGTCAAACCATTTCCCCTTCTTCGGCGCGCCGTAGACACGGCTGAGTGCATTGGCAATATACTCCTCCTGCGTTCTCGCCATAACACGTCCCGCAGCCGCGTGCTCGAAATGTGTTGTCAGATATTCCGGAATAGGTGCAACTCCGTGATCACTGGTCAGCACGAAAACACAGTTACGCAACCCTACTTCCATATCAAGGAATGCAAACAGATCAGCAAGGATCCGGTCGGTCTGGACCGTCATGTCCAGCACTTCGTGGCTGTGCGGTCCAAACGAATGCCCGACATAATCATTGGAGGAAAAGCTGACACAAAGCAGATCAATGACACCCCGCCTTCCAAGTTCCTCGCCCCGGACGGCGGCCTTGGCAAACTCCGAGAGGATTTCGCTCCCAAACGGGCTCGTCAGCAGTGCATGGTAGTATGATTTGGTAATCCTGGTGGTATCGTCTCCCATCACCCGATGTGGAAACACACGCCCCAACCCATTGCCACCACTTTCATAGGGCGCATCGTCCTTGTCGAGTCCCGTGTATGCATCCTCGGGCAGTGTTCGTTCCCACGTTCTACCGAAATACGAATTCACTTTGCCCGACCCATTGAACGTCGACACCCATTCTGGCAGGTCCTTTCGAAAGTAGGTGGAAGTAACAAACGATGAGTCCATCATCCAGTACACGCCGCTGGCAAGTTTGCCACCAAGCAGCACGGCTGCGCGGTCCTTGGCTGAGACAGAAATGACTTTGGATTGAAAACCGGTATGGAGCCGAAGTTCATCACCAAACGTACTCCCGATAAAGTTCACAGGAGATGCGGCATTCCCCGCACCGCCAACAAGTTGAGTATTCTTGTCTGCGACGCAATACAATTCCTTTCCGCTGGTCCGGTCGAACCAGTTATTGGCAATAATACCGTTCTGGTTACCGTAAGCTCCGCTAAGAATTGCCGCATGTCCCGGTCCGGTCAGATTGAGCGCGTGTTTATATGTGGCATTGGAAAAGCTAGCCCCGTTGTCCAGCAAATAATTGAATCCGTCCGGCCCGAAGTGCTCCCGGAACCGCACGAGGTAGTCGTATCTGAATTGGTCAAGACTGATCACAACAACAAGCGATGGCTTGGGTGCCGCCAAAAGGCAGTGAAAGGAAGCTCCGACGACCACAAGCGCGCAAATGATTCTCATTCTCATCCTCATCTTGTCCTCGTAACAACTGTGCAGAAAACGGAGTGATTGATATTCATCGGGTGAAATTGTAATGAAATGCGCCCTGAAAAGAAAGAACTGCGGAATGACTCACCGGTTGGGTAGTGCTAAAGTCTGAACCATTCGGTCAAGCGGGGACGCCCGCCTTCGGCGAGGCCCGCTTCGACGAGCGTCCGTCTCGGCGAGCCGAAGGCGAGACGGGAAGCGAGGCGAGCGAGCTTGACCTACTCCTCAGATCAATAGGCAGTAGGACAAACGTCCCGTTTGTCCGCCGCGCGTAACCCGAGCCACAGAACTTTAGCATTACCACC
>CAZIHJ010000081.1:0-14158 GCA_964538485.1 uncultured Chitinophagales bacterium
ACCTGCAGACTGTCCGCGTAACTCGCCGACCCGCCGGACGCCCAGAACTTGAGCTGATCGCCGTTTGCTATGGCACTCACTCTCTTCGTGATCAACCATGCGTCTGATTGGACGGATGGCCCGCCCGAGGAATCAATACTCGACCACCAACTTACTCCAATCGACTTCTGGCCGCTGTGGGCACGGGTTGTGGCGTTCTGCAGCCCCGGCGGAACCTGGCCAGTATCCCGAACTGTCCAGTTGGTTACCGGATCGATCGGGAATGGTGCGTTGTTCCACACGCCCCACTCTGCCGGGAGATTGGTTCCCCCTTCAAAGCCCTCCTGGAGCTTGACCTGTGCTGTCGCACCACCGATCAAAACGCCGAGAAGAACAAGCAGTAGAGTTTTTTTCATAGACTCCTCCTATTAAAGTAAGTGGTAGGTAAAGGTGTGCGGATGGTGTGGAATTGACTAGGCGTGACTATACAGTAATCGAAGAAAGGATTTGCCTGTTCACCGCAGAATGTAACCCACATGGCAATAAATTGTGTCGAGTTTACTGTATCCAATTATTAGCAGGATAATCAGTAAACAACACAATGTCAAGCATGTATCTGCGATTGAGGCGAAAAAAGAGGGATAATCCCGGAGGAGGAGGAGGACCCGAAGGTCCGATCTCTCAGATTCTTTTGAACGCAGCTACCGTGAACGACTGGTCGCGGTTCGAGACCTGGATTGAGCCGCCGTCATACGAAACAACATGATTCGGAAAACAGCGCTGCAGGTACACTCGAGCATTATCGATGCTGGCAAATTGGGATGATTCCAGTTGTTTCTTCATAGTACCGGTAAGAAACTTCGATCCATACACTTGCTTGACACGCATTGCGAACCCTTTAGATGTGTTATTTGATTTTCCGTTACCGAGTCGGCGGGAAATTCGTTGCGACCCGGTCAAGCTCACATTTCTTCACCCCTGGCGAGGCACGTTTACGAGAGTGAGCTTGCGGTTCTATGACATTCAAATCCGATGCCAAACCAAGGACATGCCGAATTCGGAATGAATACGCATATCGGAAGGTAATTCTGCCAACGGTTTTCGAATGCATTCACCAGGTGATGTATAAGAAGGTTACAGAAAACCAACCGCACCTGAAAGCAATGCGTTTTGATAAAAAGGATGTGTGTTAGAATTACGCACCTCACTAAAAAGTGCGCAAATTCATCCAAAAAAACAGGGCTAGCTATCCTGCTGGCCCTTGCCGGAATTCCCGTTATTGCGAAGAGGAAGGAGTTGAGACCGGAATTTCTTCAGGCGGTAAATCATATTGAGGTCCGATACGCCAAGAAGCTGGCCCGATTTGAGGCGGTCAAATTCTGTTCGTACCAACGCCCGGCGAAGAAAGGCCACTTCGAGTTCCGTCAAGAGAGCGTCGAGGTTTGACCTCTTTCCATCCAGCAGTTGATTGAGCATTTCTGTCACGAGGGCGACCTCATCCACAAACGATTCGGGAAGAACAAATACCCCATTGGCAGAATTCTGGATGCCTCCTTCAACTACCATTTTCAGTTCTCGAACATTATCATACCAGGCATGACGAGTCATTCGCTCCATTACATCATCTTCCACGACCAGTGAAGTACTATGCGGCAAGAGAGTCCGGAGGAAAAAGTCCACCAATGCGGGTATATCTTCTTGCCGGTCGCGTAATGGCTGAAGCACTATTCGTGTGAACTTCTGCAGGTATTTGTCCAACGAATCGATGACCGAACGGCTCTGGCTGGTTGTTGCTCTCTCAGGCACGGCAAAGATCACTCGAATCCCCTTCTTGCCAATCGCGCCACGGGATTCGGACTGAATAAGGAAGCGTGCGATACGAGTCTGGCCGATGATACTGAACTCATGCACGTTGCGAATAAACAACGTGCCCTGCTCTCCAAGCTGCGGGACTTTCCTGCCAAGCATTCCCTCAACCCGACGGATATCCTCACCAAAGAGAATCGCCCGAACTTCGTCTTCATGAGTCCGCGGAGTCATCTCGACGAAACTGGAACTCCTGTTCGTGAAGGTCGCCCCATGGATCACAGAAGCAAGAAACCGCTTTCCTGCTCCCGGTTCAGAAGAAACAACCACATGAGCCGTTTCCCCGGAAATAGACCGGACGCGATCTCTCAGGTTGCGTGCGAACACGCTCGATCCAATGATGCCTTTCATAGTGTCAGGCGTTATTCCGCTACGATAGTGCACAAGCGTAACCCAGGGATATTGAAAAGGATGGTGAGGGAAACCCGCTGATTGACAAAGGAACGGAAAACATCCCGGCTAAATGTAGCAATAGGCCTGAAGTTTGTCAATTGGGAACTTGCATCTTATGTGCGGAGCTAATACATTAGCTACAATTCCAACCAACGTCGGTCCCTCTGTTACTGGTCTGAGGTCGACGTGAAAACCCAAAACCATCACTCTCTCACACCAAACCGATGGAGGTTCGTATGATGCGAACTCTTACGATGTTGTTGTTTCTTGCCATGTGCATGCCCGCATTGATGTTCGGTGCAGAAGGGATGAAAACTGTCCCTGTTGTACCCGTGGGAGCTGATACAAGCGCACCAGATTCCTGGGGATATACCTGGGTTCGTAGTACAGATCCCGGTGGTCCGACGTTTAACTGGGTGGATATCTCCACAGTCGGAACACTTGCAACCGGATTAGGTGACGACAATAGCGTCGGCCCCTTCCCGATTCAATTCGGTTTTCCATACTACTGGTACGATGTCACCACTTTCCGGATCGGTTCCAACGGCTACATTACGTTTGGAAATCAAACAGCGAATTTCGCTTCCCCATTCATCCAGCTCCCCAACGTGGGGACACCCAATGATATGCTGGCAATCTGCACAGGCGATCTTGACTTTACGGTTGCAGCAGCAAATTCGAAGGCCTATTACTGGACCAACGGAGTAGATTCTCTTGTTGTCAGCTTCATTGATGTTACTGAATGGCAGGTCGCCGCCAACCCGAACTTGAAACATACATTCCAGGTAATCCTTAGCAAGCAGGATAGCTCCATCACATACCAGTATGGAGTACAGCAAGGGCAGTACAATGCAGCAAACAATACAACTCTCTGTATTGGCATGGAGAATCAGACCGGACAAATCGGCTTGAACTACACCTTCTCCTCAACACCGCCTCATGCGCAAATGCCAACCAACGGACTTGCGATCAAATTCAAACGAACAATCAACACCGGACTGCAAGTAACCGATGCAGGTATTCTCGGTGGCTTCAACAACGACAATCTCGCCAAAGTAGTACGTCAAACCCAACCGGACACCATCCGCGCAATTGTGCGGAACTTTGGGACCGCCAATCTGACCAATGTCCGTGTAACGGCACAGATCACGCGTGTCGGCCAACCGGCATATCGTGACACCGTTTTCCTTCCGTCGATGCTGGCAGGAGCCCAGGTGGAAGTCGTGTTTCCCCGACTTTTCACAGCTGCAGTAGCGGGCAGCTACACAGCAACTTTCGCGACGTTTGTCACCGGCGATGTCGGCCCCAGCAACAACAGCCGTGTTGCAGAGGTACTCTCAGCGAACTTTTCTCCGTCCGCCAACACGCGCATTGCCTTTGAGGGTGGAACGTCGGGTGGAAGCGTTAATTGGACCGGCGGCGGCGGTATGGCAGTGGATTTTGAAGTCCCGGTAGCTGTGGTACGTATTGAATCCGTGTATGTGAATATCGCGACAGTCACAACAAATCCGATGACGGTTGAAATCCTTGACGGCTCGACGGGTCAGCCCGGAGCAATACTGGGCACACGCAGCGTTACAGCAATCGTCGGCAATAACGGAGTCAGTTTCGTTAGCGACAGTATACGTATTACCAACGGCCGGTTCTTTGCAAGCGCCCGCGGTCAGATGGCCTTCTCGTATGAGGCGACGGCGCCAATATCGTTCCGCACATGGGAATACACGAATGGCTATGCTCCATATCGTTCGCGTGATATTCAGGACGTCATGATTCGGGTTGCAGTGCGCGAAGAAACACCGGTGAGCGTCGGTGAGATCCCCTCACTGCCGGAACGAATAACACTTGCGCAGAACTATCCGAATCCGTTCAACCCGACTACCCGGATTACTTATACACTTCCCAACAAAACCAACGTCCGGTTGGCCGTGTACGACTTGCTTGGCAGAGAAATAAAGGTCCTTGAACAGCAGCAATCGAAAGAGGCCGGCGAATATTCTCTGGAGTGGGATGGAACCGGAAACACCGGAATTCAGATGCCTTCCGGCAGCTACTTCCTCCGTCTCGAAGCTGGTCCGTTCAAAGAAACCAGGAAGCTCTTGCTCATGAAGTAGTGTGAGTTGGATGAGTTGGTACAGAAAGGCCCCGGTCAGAATGATCGGGGCCTTTTCATTGGGATGATGTGTACTGAAATTACATTTTCGCAACTGCCTTCTTGATGCGATCAAGCGCTAACTCAATGTTCTCCACCGAATTCGCGTAGGAGAATCTCAGAAACCCCTCTCCGTGGGCGCCGAATGCTGTACCTGATAGACACGCCACCCCGGCTTCGTTCAACAGATAATCGCCGAGGAACCGGGACGACTTGCCGGTACCGGTGATATTGGGAAACACGTAGAATGCACCGAGCGGTTTGTGACAGGAGAATCCGGGGATGGCATTCAACCCCTCCACAATAACATCCCTTCGCCGCTTGAATTCCTTTATCATATCCTCAACGTTCTGTTGCGGACCGACCAGCGCTTCAATTCCCGCCATCTGAACAAAACTCGCGGTGCAGGAATTACTATTGATCTGCAATTGCGAAATGAGAGGGACCAACACTTCGGGCATAATGCCGAACCCGAGTCGCCATCCTGTCATCGCATATGTTTTGGAGAACCCATCCAGAACGATTGTTCGTTCCGGCATACCGGGAAACGTCGTGATGCTGACGTGTTCGAATCCATCATAAAGAATCCGGCTGTAGATTTCATCCGAGAGCACAATCAGATTGTGTTTCACCGCCAGTTCAGCAATCTGACGGAGGTCGTCCCTGGTAAGAATCCCGCCCGTTGGATTTCCGGGAGTATTAATGATGAGCATACGAGTCTTCGGCGTAATGAGTCTCTTCAATTCATCAAGATCGATTCGGAAGTCCCTCTCTTCACGCAGTGGAAGCGGAACAGGCGTTGCACCGATAAAATTAAGTACAGACTCATAGATTGGGAAGCCGGGATTGGGGTAGATGACCTCGTCGCCTGCGTCAACACATGCAAGCATAACAAAGAACATGATGGGTTTGCCGCCGGGCGTGATAACTACCTGGTTTGCCGTAAACGGAACCCCGAGACGTTCTGACATGTGAGAAGCAATCGTCTTCCGAACATCGGGCAGGCCCGGTGCCGGACCGTAGTGTGTGAACCCCGCATCAATTGCCTTCTTCGCTGCGAGCTTAATATTGGCTGGTGTATCAAAATCCGGTTCTCCAATTTCAAGGTGAACGATATGCTTCCCTTGCGCTTCCAGGGCTTTAGCTTTTACCAGTACTTCGAACGCTGTTTCTGTTCCAAGTGTCTTCATACGCTTGGCGATGTGCATGCGCGGCCTCGTTGTTGCAGTTGGGTTCTACTTCTGGCAGGACAGTTAGCGGTGCTTGTGGCACCATGCGAAAATAGTGAAAAGGGCGATGAGGGGCAAGCCCAATTCATGGTTGCAATTCCGTTTCCGGTTGTCGATATTCAACTTCACAACACCATCGGAGCGGAATGCTGCTGCGCCTTGTCCCCTACACACTTGAACTGAAGCATCAATTCACCATCTCGGGCAATTCCCGCTCTCATACTCCCATCGTGCTCATCGAGTTCGAACACGAGGGCGTTGTCGGATACGGCGAAGCATCCTTGCCCCCGTATATTGGCGAGACCCAGAAGAGTGTCATCTCTTTTCTTTCACGGATTGACTTCACGAAGTACACATCACCGTTTCATCTGGAGAGCATTCTCACCGACGTCGATGTATTGAGTGAAGGCAATCATGCCGCTAAAGCGGGGCTGGATATTGCGCTGCATGACTGGCTCGGGAAGCGGATCGGTCAACCCTTGCACCGTTTGTTCGGACTTGATCCCAGGAAGTCACCTCGAACATCGTTTACCATTGGCATTGATTCGAGGGATGCCATCCGTTCCAAAGTGCGCGAAGCAGAAGAATTCAATATCCTCAAAGTGAAATTGGGTGGAGAGAACGACCGTGAGGTCATTGAAACGATACGGGAAGAATGTGCTACCCCCATCCGTGTCGACATAAACCAGGGATGGAATGATCGGGAAGAAGCACTGAGGACAATTGAATGGCTTGCAACACAAGGTGTTGAACTTGTGGAGCAACCAATGCAGAAGAGTCGGCGTGACGACCATGCATGGCTGAAAGAACGAAGCCCTCTCCCCATCATTGCCGATGAAGCCGTGGTGCGTTTCTCGGATATTCACAATGCTGTTGGTGTGTACGACGGCATCAACATCAAGCTGATGAAGTGTACCGGCATGCGGGAAGCGTATCGCATGATGAGCGCCGCTCGTGCACTCGGCTTGAAAGTGATGCTGGGCTGCATGACCGAAACCTCATGTGCAATCTCTGCAGCCGCTCAACTCGCTCCACTCGCAGACTGGGTAGATCTTGACGGTGCGTTACTCATCAAGAATGATCCGTTCACCGGAGCGACGCTGGAAGATGGACGGATTGTGCCCAATGAAATGTCCGGGATTGGTGCAACCAAAGCCACACAATCTTAGCGCAGCGTTCCTTGCTTCTCCAGCCCGCTTTTTCTATATTCATATAAATCTTGCAAGCCCGGGTGGCGAAACTGGCCCGCCTGCGTTGGAAATCACTCCGGCGAGGCAGGCAGACGCGCTAGCTTGGGAATTATGATTTAGAGTTCGACGTGTGTTGATGTAGAACCATATCCACGCCCGGGTGGCGAAACTGGCAGACGCGCTAGCTTCAGGAGCTAGTGAGGGAAACTTCATGCAGGTTCAAGTCCTGTCCCGGGCACTTCTTGGTTGAACAACCCCATTCTGGAACATTGATTTCAGGGTGGGGTTTTCTCTTTTGGAGATCCGCACCACTCGATACAGATCTCATCATTTGTCTGAATCAACACAGCACCTCAATCCTGGTCGGTTTGACAATGATTGCGTTTCTGATATATTTCGAAGAAAAAAGTTGACATGAAGTTCGTTTAGATTCACCTCTCCCCCTCTCAAGCTACTCACAATCATTCGTGATTGATACAAATGATGCAGACGACCATGAGCAGGATGACAAAACTCGCCCTAAAAATCTCCGGAATGTATTTGCTTGTCGGGGCACTGTGGATTCTGTTCTCAGATGCCGCGCTTTCATCGTTGGTTACTGACATGCGGCTCTACGTACAGATGCAGATACTCAAAGGGTGGTTTTTCATCCTTGTTACTAGCGCCATCCTCTTCATTTCTGTCAAAATCTCTTCGACTGATCATTTCCGTGCAAGGAGTGCTCTTGAGATGGAGCGGGAAATGACCTCACGCCTTATGGACACAAGTCCGGTGGGTATTACATTCGTGAACAAGGAAGGCCGCATCACGTTTGCCAATCAGCGGGCCGCCGAAGTGCTGGGGGTAACCAGAGACGAAATTATGCACAGAACTTTCAATGCGCCGGAATGGAATATTACTGCGTTTGACGGGAGCCCGCTACCTGAGGAACAGATACCATTCAATCGTGTAATGGCGGCCGGTCAACCTCTGCGCGACCTTCGCCATGCCATCGTGAGGCCAAACGGCCGAACCACTTTTCTCTCTATAAATGCCACACCCTATTATGGTAAAACCGGCGTATTGGAGGGGGTCATAGCTACTTTTGAGGATATAACCGAGCGCGAACGAGCAGATGCTGAATTGCGTAGAAAGGAAGGGTTGCTCAGACTCCTGGTGGAAAACAGTCCTGCGGCAATCGCTATGCTTGACAATGAGATGAAGTATATCATAACAAGTCGGCGGTTTTTGAAGGACTATAAACTCGGGGATCAGGACCTCGTTGGACGCTCGCACTATGAAGTCTTTCCGGAAATTACTGATCGTTGGAGGGAAATTCATCGTCGGTGTCTTAATGGAACAATCGAGAAAGCGGAGGAAGATCCCTTCCCCCGTTCAGATGGCAGCCTGGATTGGGTGCGATGGGAAATACATCCATGGTACGAACAAGACGGTAAGGTTGGCGGCATTATCATATTTTCGGAGGTCCTCACTGACCGAAAACGGTCCGAGGACCGGTTTCGCTCCGTTGTGGAATTCTCTCCCATTGCGATGGTAACGGTCGATAGTCGCGGAACAATACAACTTGTCAACCCACAGGCAGAGAAGCTCTTTGGCTATTCTCCCAACGAATTGATTGGCGCTGGCATCGAGAGATTATTGCCCGAAGGAGCGCGGGCAAAGCACGAGGAGCTTCGTAACGGGTTTATGTCTCAAGCAGAATCGCGGAAGATGGGAATCGGGCGCGACCTGTATGGACAGAGGAAAGATGGCTCGGAATTTCCTGCTGAGATTGGACTTACTCCTATTGAGGCCGTTGATGGGAAAATGGTGTTGTGTTCGATCATTGACATCACCCAAAGAAGGCGCTCTGAACAGGCATTGCTCGATTCTGAACTTCAATACCGCCGCCTCTTCGAAGCCAACCCTCATCCGATGTGGTTCTTTGATCCTTCCACGCTTGCATTTCTTGAAGTGAACGAGGCAGCCATTCAACATTATGGTTACAGTCGGGAAGAGTTCTTATCAATGACGATCAAGGACATTCGACCGCCTGAAGAAGTTGCAATGCTTCTAGACGACCTTGCTCAGGACCATGGAGGGGTTGACAATTCCGGGGAATGGAGGCACACAAAGAGGGATGGATCGATCATCCATGTTCAGATAGCCTCACACGAAATTCAATATCAGGGTCGGCCGGCAAAAGTTGTTTTGGCGCACGATATTACTGAACGAAAGCGGGCCGAGGAAAATCTTGAAGTTGCCAATAATCAGCTACGCCAGGCGCAGAAGTTGGAGAGTCTCGGAACACTTGCCGGTGGAATTGCGCATGACTTTAATAACATCCTTGGCATTATCATGGGACACGGGACGTTAATTAAGAGAGGCAAATCAGACCCAGAGCGGATAGCCAAAAGCGCCGAGGTGATCGAACAATCCGCCCAGCGCGGCGCGTCACTAGTGCGCCAGTTGTTGACGTTTGCCCGTAAGACGGATGTAGCGCTTGATTCCGTTTTTGTCAACGACATTATTAAGGAGGTGGTGAACCTTCTGGAGGAGACGTTCCCAAAAGTCATCACGATTTCGACAACCCTTCAAGCATGGCTTCCTTCAATCATGGCCGATTCAACGCAAGTGCATCAGGTGCTGATGAACCTTTGCGTTAATGCAAGAGATGCGATGATGCCGAAAGGTGGCGAACTCAATATCACAACTGAACTTCTCACGGGTGATGTGGTCCGGAAAAGCTTCCTGGAAGCTGATGCTTTGGAGTACACACTCCTGTCAATTTCAGACACTGGTTCCGGCATGGATGAAGCCACGCGGAAGAAAATATTTGAGCCATTCTTCACCACAAAGGCCAAGGGGAAAGGAACAGGACTCGGCCTTGCGACAGTATATGGAATCGTGGAAGGCCACAAAGGGTTTATTGATGTCGTCAGCGAGGTCGGCCAGGGGACGACGTTCCGTGTATTTTTTCCTGTCGCTCCCCGGGACATCCAGATCAAAGATATGCCAGGAGTATCAGTCGCCGAGATTGATGGCGGGACCGAGTCCATTCTTGTCGTTGAAGACGAAGAACTGCTTCGGGTACTTGCCACCAGCATCCTGGAATTGAAAGGTTATCGTGTGCGCTGCGCCTGTGATGGACTGGAAGCGTTGAGTCTCTATTCACAGAACAATGCGGATATTGACCTCGTGCTTACGGACCTCGGGCTTCCCAAGATTGATGGCGAAGCACTGATTTTAGGGCTCAAGGAAATCAACCCTTCCGTTCGAATAATCGTCGTGAGTGGATACGTTGAACCCGAACAACGTTCAAGACTGTTTAGATCGGGAGCGATGGAACTTATCTCGAAGCCCTTCAGACCGGATGAACTGTTGAAGAAGGTCCGCGAGGTGCTTGATCTTTGAGAGGCGTTGAACATCCACCAGGCATTCTCTTTGTTGGTACTGTGGCATTCATCTTTGGTGATACCCCCGACTCAGTCCTCTGCGTCAATTAGTTTTTCTTAATAGACTTGACATGCTTCCGAGAAAAAGGTATTCTGTTTTTGTGTTTCAAGGTATTGAGAAGTTAGTGCGATGGGCTGTGGGACCTTACAAAGACTTCTTTCTTTCTTGCCGATTATTTTCCGCTGTTCACTCTGCAACATATTCTGCTCTTCCCATTACATGCTCTTAGGGCTACATCTCTCCTGGGTTCACCTTAACTACATTTTTTAGTTCACAGCCGCGCCATTCAGCGCGGGCGGATACGTAGAGGGGGATTTATGTGTTCTCTTAAGGTGGTATTAATTTCCATGCTGTTTGTGTTGGGATTTCACACATCATATTCACAAACTGGTATTGCCCGCGTGTGGGCGATTGATGATGGAGAGAAGGTTCGGCGCGACAAGACAAACTATCCTGCGGCCAATGGTACAAACAATCCTGTGTGGGATGGCAGCAGCATCAGTCTGTTTGGAGCTCGAAATGAAGTTGTTGCGTTCCAGTTGATCGTACAGGGTGGCCTGCTTGGGGCTGCAGGTGTGAATGTTCGATTGGATAGCCTCACAAGGAGTGTTCCACCGCGTTATACGATTAAGAATACGGGAGGTATTGGTGACCCGTACAATTACATCGGGAAAAGAATCGAGATGTTCGTCGAGCACTACCAGAATGTGACCACTCGTTCAAATGCAAGTTTCCTCTGGTGGAACGCTGCCCGGCCTCTTCCCGATACAGATTTTCTCGGCTATATTCCGGAGCAACTCGTACCGTTCGAATCACCATCCGGGAGCCGGACCAACGGGCAGGGTGGCGCGCCGTTCAGCGTTCCATTGCTTGCCAACCAGGCGGTATGGGTGGATATCTATATTCCGCGCGAAACTCCTGCGGGAATGTACTCGGGTGTATTGCGAGTGACGGAGAACTCAACGGTGCAATACTCCCTCCCTGTCAATTTGAGGGTGTATGACTTTATGTTGTCAGATACAACACATCTTCACAACATGATGCACATTGACTATCCCTCCATTGTTGGACGTCATGGAGTGACAAAATGGAGTCCGCAGTACTGGGTACTAATGAAGAAATATTACGCCATGGGACACCGGCATCGTCTGGATATCACCGATGGTCGATTAACCCTGAGCAACTTCGCAGCAAATCTCGGAAGCATGTACACGGGCGGTTACTATACAAGTGCAAACAAATACGAAGGGCCCGGAGAAGGAGTGGGTAACCGCACATACTCCATCGGTACGTACGATCAACCGCAGAGTGCAGGAAGGCCCGACGGAGGCTCTATTTCCGGATTCACGTATCATTCCGATCCAACCGTTTTCAAGACAACGTGGCAAAACGCTTCGAACGCGTGGGTGAATTGGTTTGAGATCAATGCCCCCGGGACACGGATTCATAAGTACATGGCCGACGAGCCGGGTATCACCACAGACTCGAGTATATTCAAGGATATCAGGCGTAAAGCAAGTTGGTTGAAAACAAATCCCGGATCCGGACGCCGGCTCCGAACATTGGCTACAACCAACATTAGACCTGACTTGCGGGGATCAATCGATATCTGGATGGGTTCCGGCCAATCCGGATACGTGTATGGCGCGGCCAATCCATATCCCGGAGGATACGTTGTCAACGAAGCAAACACTGCAAGGGCACGCGGTGAACTGGCCGGCTTTTACAATGGCTCGGCTCCGTCGTTCGGTACTCAGGCCCTTGATGCACCTGCAATGCATATGCGTGTGAACCCCTGGATCGCATGGAAGTATAACGCAGACATGTACTACTTGTGGTACGTGAACCATTGGGGGGACGAATCAGGCACCCCCATTGATCCCTGGAAGGGCGACAAGAGAAATAGCATCTGGGGCGATGGTAGTTTTATTTATGCCGGGCAGAACAAGAACAGCACTCTGGGAAATGATCGTGGTTTGGCCGGACCAATCTCCGGAATCCGCATGAAGAACTGGCGACGTGGTGCACAGGATTACGAGTATCTTTACCTTGCGCGTCAGAGAGGAATAAACGTCAGCGCTCTTGTTGATAGCATCGTGCCCGCAGCATTCGATCAGACACCACAGGATCAACAGGCCAGATTTGCGCAGCGTGGCTATAGGTTTGAAAAATTCAGAAAACAACTTGCCGATCTGCTCGAAAGTACGTCATCCCCCGCACCATCAGGGGTCCTCACCGCAACGCCGAATTCACTCCCCGTTGGAGGCGGCAATGTTACTCTCTCCTGGGCTTCGACAAATACCACAAGCGCATCCATAAACAACGGTATTGGTTCAGTGCCTCCAAGTGGATCGCTGGCTGCCCTCGTAGATACATCCAAGACATTTGTTCTCACTCTTGTCAACCAATATGGTACTTCCACGGCGCGCGCCAGCGTGATTGTCGGCGATGTCGATCCTCAAACTCCATTCCTCGGTTCTCCATTTGTGATTCCCGGGACCATTCAGGCCGAGGATTTCGATAACGGTGGTCAGGACATCGCATATTCAGACGTCGATCCATCGAACCAGGGAACGGCATATCGCACCACCGGTGTCGATATTCAACCAACTACCGACGCAGGAGGCGGCTACAACATCGGTTGGATCCGTGGAGACGAATGGCTGGAATATACCCTTGATGTAGTGGATTCAGGAGCATACACAATCAACACACGTGTGGCATCGGCAACCGGCGGCGGTGTCATCCATTTCGAGTTCAATGGCATCGACAAAACCGGACCGATTGTGGTTCCCTTGACCGGTGGATCGCAATCCTGGCAAACTGTTTCAAAGTCCGGAATCCGGCTTGATTCGGGGCAACAAATTATGCGGATTGTTGTCGACAACACCGGAATCACATCATCAATGGGTAATATCAATTACGTGTCAATCACGTCAAGTGGCCAGAGTCCGGCGACCAACCTTGTCGGTAATCCGGGTTTTGAATCCGGTACAACGGATTGGACATTCTACACCAATCGCACAGGGACTTTTTCTTCTGTGAGTCCGGGTGTTGAGGGGTCCAAAGCCGCAAGAATCCACATTACACAACAAGGGGACAATGTCCAATTGTACCAATCGGGTATCTCCTTGCGATCGGGGGAGCGGTACCGATTGTCGTTTGCAGCATATTCCTCAACCGGACATGATCTTTCCGTGTGGGCACATAAACAAGGATCGCCATATACGAACTATGGTTTGGATGAATACGTGGTGAACCTGACTTCAAGCTGGCGGGCGTTTTCAGTTCAGTTTACGGCTACAGGGTTCTCGGGCACAGTCAGCAATGCAAGAATTCGGTTCTGGCTTGCTCCATACGATGGTGCCGGCGACAACTACTTCATCGATAATGTGGTGCTCACCCGGATTTCAGAACCCGGTGCACCAGCCGGTAGCCCGGGCAAGAGCACAGAAGAAGATTCTGATTTGCCAGTGGAATTCTCATTGCATGATAATTATCCAAATCCATTCAACCCTTCAACAACAATCTCGTACAGTATTCCTGAAGATGCCGGCGTTTCAATCGGAGTCTATGATATCCTCGGACGGCATGTTGTCCAGCTAATGGATGATTCTCAACCGATGGGCAATTACAGTGTCGTATGGAAAGGCACGAATAGTGAGGGGCAAGCCGTCGGGAGCGGAGTCTACTTCTACCGGATCAACGCTCTTGGAAGCTCCGGCAAAGTCTACACTCGTCTCAAGAAGATGGTGTTAACAAAATAGTGGTGCGTGAAGTGCAACGGGCAGACGGGTCACTGGCCGTTGCACTTTGATGTTTAGTCCAACGACACATGCGGTATACCTAGGGTAGCGCCTTCACTATAATCCTGAAGCCGATATCCTGACTGCTATGTTCCGGCTGAAACGCGTCCC
>CAZIHJ010000082.1:0-14109 GCA_964538485.1 uncultured Chitinophagales bacterium
TCCGCGTCCTCTACGATGACGATGCGATGTACTTCGGTATAATGTTGTTTGATTCCGATCCCGATAAGATTGTTGCTCCGCTCACCCGACGGGATAATGTTGTCGAGTCAGACGGAATGTCCATCTACATTGACGCCTTTCACGACCACCAAACCTGCTACGAATTTGGATTCAACCCCGCAGGTGTAAAAGCTGATGTGTTGATCTACAATGATGGAGATATCGAGGATAATTCGTGGGATGCCGTGTGGGAAGTCGAGACACAACTTCTCCCCAACGGTTGGTCTGCAGAAGTGAGAATTCCATTCCGGGTTCTGCGCTATCAGCTTGCAAGCAATGACACGAGCGAGTATGAGTGGGGGATCAACTTCATCCGGAATATCAGCCGGAAGCAGGAGGAGAGTCGCTGGGCATTTACGCCAAAGAAGGAGAGCGGGTTTGTTTCGCGCTTCGGGCATTTGCGTGGACTCCGTTCGCTTCCCTCACCGCGTCAGCTTGAGCTGCTCCCGTTCGTAGTGGGTAAACAGCGTTGGCAGCCACAGCGGCCCAACCAGGATCGTCTGTCTGAGTTTTCCGCCGATGCAGGGATGGATTTCAAGTATAGCATCTCCAATAACTTCACGCTTGATGCAACCATCAACCCGGATTTCGGCCAGGTGGAGGCAGACCCGGCCGTATTGAACCTCTCGACGTTCGAAACATTCTATCCGGAGAAACGACCGTTCTTTATTGAGGGAACACAGATTCTCAGATTCACGACGTTCGGTGGCGCGCTAGGGCCCGGGATGTTTTACCCCCGGCGCATCGGCAGAGCTATTTCCCCCTTTGAATTGCGTGTGCCGATTGGAGGAAAGATCGAAGAACTGCCTCAAGCCGTGACGATTCTTGGCGCAGCAAAAGTCAACGGCAAGACCAATAGCGGACTATCTGTTGGCGTGCTTCAGGCATTTACGGAAGAGGAAAAAGCCGAAGTGTCGGATGCGACCGGCGCACGCGCTTCGAAGGTGCTGGAGCCGTTTGCGCATTACAATGTCGTCCGCCTCAAACAGGATGTGCTCGGCAACTCCAACGTCGGATTTGTACTTACGACTGTCGCGAAGCCTGATCGGGCTCCCGCGATTACCAATGGGTATGATTGGTTCATCAAATTGGCAGACAACACCTATCTGTTCGAAGGCTTCTTCGCTCATACGCACACGAATGAGAGAGGGAGGCGCATTCATGGAAGCGGAGGGCGGTTCGGCTTTGCCAGGACGGCGGGGGAGCACTGGCTCTGGAGTTTCGGCGGGCGATATGCAACAGAGCGCTACAATATCAACGACCTTGGATTCTTCTTCCGGCCTGATGGGTTTACGGGATTATTCTCCATCACCTATAAAGAAAACACGCCCGCCAATTTCTCTCGGAATTATTCTGTGACGTTTTCGTTCACGGAGTTTCACAATATGCACGGGGTCGGCTTACAGCGGGAAGGGAGATTGGATGCCTCAACGCTTTTCAGTAATTACTGGAGTGCATCTGCTTCTGCATCGGCTGATATTGGAAGATATGATGACCGCGAGACACGAGGAAATGGTCTGTATCAAAAACCTGAATTCTATAACACCAGTTTGACTCTTAGTAGTGATGGAAGGGAAGACTTGATAGGAAGATTCACCGGTCGCTATGGCTGGGACAGCAAACTGAGGTCTCAGTGGGCAACCCTGCTTGGTCTGACGCTAAAGCCAACGACCTGGATGCAATGGGATCTAAGTGCCGAGTACGAACGGGTGTTGAACCAGGAGGCATGGGTGACTCATTCATCGGGCAGCATCTTCGCTGACCGCAGCACGGACAGGTTTGACCTGACGCTTCGCAGTACGATCACCTTCACCCGTGACCTGACGCTGCAAGTGTATACCCAGGTTTTTTCTGCCAAAGCGAAGCATGGGCTTGCCCGGCAGCTCGTCGGTACGGCGGATTTTATTCCGTCATCGTATGGTGCGTCGGTTCACGATTTCACTGCTCAGGAATTCAATTCCAACTTGGTTCTCCGTTGGGAATATCTCCCCGGCAGCACGTTGTTTCTCGTCTGGTCGCAAGCCCGCCAGGGGAGCAAAGGCATGTACTCCGATTCATTCTCCGATGACATCAACGACACGTTTCGCCTCCCGCCATCAAACGTACTGCTCTTGAAAGTGACGTATTGGTTGAGCTTATAGCTAACGAGGTCTCGTAACTCTCGAAAATGCCGCAGCGTCCAACACCAACTGTCCCGCCTGAGACACCTTCACCCAATAACCCTTTGACGGAATAAGGGAACTGCTTGGCGCATATCCTGTGCTGCCAAATCCATAGAAACCTGACAGAACAATTCCCGATGGAATCTGGACGATTGATGATGTTGAGACCGTGTCGGTAATTGTCCCGACAATATTCCACCCTGCGATGACGGCAATGGTATCGCTCGTGATGGGTGAACCGGTAATGCTCACATTCCCCGCAGTGGGAAATTTCAGCCAATAGCCGGTTCCATTTTCCAGCGTATCTCTTTCGACGTATCCACCAACATACGCATAGGCCTCGGAGCTTGCTGTAGGGAAGAGTGTATCTGTCGCGGCGTCAACAACTGCCAGCGGAACAGAGATCAGGTTCCAGGCCGATTCAAAGAAGTATGCTTGTGTCACCTGGCTCGTCGTGGTAAACTCGCGCACAGCCGACCAGCCACTTGTTCCAACTCCGTTCTTCGCTCTGACTCTCCAAAAGTACGTTACGTCTGCCGCAATCGCCCCGACGATCTTTGATGTATCTGCTACCGTTGAATCATTTACGACGGTCGAGCCGAACAGCGAATCGGTTGACACTTGAACGTGGTAGGTGCCCGCGCCGTTGGCGGGGTTCCAAACAAGTTCGATACCGTCCGGCTGGAGAATTGCTTCGTGAAGCGGACTGACGAGTGTAGGAATTGCTGGTGGGAGTAATGCCCCGGTGTTTTCAAAAAGGAATATCAAATCATCGATCTCATCTATTCCCGTCATATCAAGATCGCCATCGTTATCGCGGTCATGGAGCGTTGCGCACGAGCCGGCTGTGGAGGCGTCAAATGTGCGCTGGTTGATTAAGACGCCGCTGCCATTGTTTTCATAGACGGTCCAGTCGCCGCTGGAGTAGCTGCTCGCCACAAGATCAAGATCGCCATCGCCATCAATGTCACCGACGTCGATTGCAATGGCAAAACTTCCCACCGGATAAGTCGTTGCTGCTGACATCCCGCCGGCACCGTTTCCGAAAATCACGGAAGCAGTGTTCCAGCCCGAGTTTGCAGAGACGACGTCCATGTTGCCGTCGCCATTCATATCACCGACGGCAATCATCCACGGATTTCCTCCCACTGCAACTTCGGTCGAAAACGTCAACCCTCCGTTTCCGTTACCGAGAAACAGCGCCATCTCCTGACTGTCGTATGATCCGATAAACACATCCATGATACCGTCATTATTTGCATCGGCGGCTGCCGCCGCGGTTTCACCGCTTCCTCCAGCCTCAAAATTTGTGCTTGGGGCAAACGATCCATCTCCGTTGTTCTTGAAAATCGTCGCGTTGCCCTGCGTCCGGTTTGCGGTGACGATGTCCATGTCGCCGTCACCGTCGAGGTCCAACATGGTCACCGCCCTCGGGCCATCTCCGGATTCCTTGCTGACGAGCGAATCGAAACCACCGGCCCCATCACCATACATCATTGTTACCTGGTCGTTTCCTGCATTTCCCACAACGAGATCAATCTTGCCGTCGTTGTTGAGATCGGTGCCGTCATTGGGGCTTGGGACGCTCCCGCCCGGCAGATCGAAAACCTCCGAGGTGTCATACATCCCTGTGCTGTCATTGAGAAAGATGCGCACGTCCACAGTAATTTCATTCACCGTTGCAAGGTCGAGCCATCCGTCGCCGTTGAAGTCGCCGCCATACGCTCCGTAGGTTTGAATGTGTCCTTCTCCTGTTGTGCGGACCGGTATCACCGCAATTTCCACGTAGTCCAGGTTGCCGGGTGATGGTTTTACCCAGAACATCCACGCATAGCCGAGGTTCATCGAATCACCGCCTTGATCCCGGATGCCTTTGGAGAGGTTGACCGTGACGTACTCGCCGGCAGAGAAGGGACGGTCCGGCGTAAAGCGCACCTGCGTGTTGCCGCTTTCAAATGTGAGTGAGCCTTGCGCAACACCCGACCAATGTCCGAACACTTTGAAGGTCATGCTGTTGAACGATGTCACGTCGAGCGCAGTATTGAAGCTCACCACAATATCCGTTGAGGGAAGTGCCGAGCGTGTGTTGCGAAACGGACTCGTTGTGACAACCGTGGGAGCGGCGGAGAGATGCACTGCGAGGAGCGCGAGTATTGCAAGCATGGACAATGACAATGAACGTGTCATGATATTTCTTTCATTTGAATGATGATGCTAAGAGATGGCTTAGACACAAAAAACGGTAGGTTAAACTGCTTGAATGTTAGCAGGAGAGAGGTACAAAAGCAAGCTGTCCGCGCGCGTGTGGATTCTTTCTCTCTGCTATAGAGGTCATTCTCAGACCCGATGTTTGTTTGTTGGGTCGAAGAATCTGATAAGTTCCCCGGTTGCTCATTTGCCCACCCCGCCTTCACTTCCGTTCCGGCGGGCGGGCTAACTAATGTGAGGGCGAGGGAGGGGTTGCACTGGAATTACGCACTTCACTCATCAGCGCGAGCAGGTTCCGATCAGGGTCACGGAAGAACGCCATCCAGAGTTCGTGGTCGGGCAGTTTTGCAATGAGGTGCGGATTCCCCTCGAAAACAACGCCGCGGGCTGAGAGCGTTTCAAAAGCGGCCTGGAGATCGAGGACTTTGTAATAGATGACCGAAGAGTTCCCGGCCTGGGCTTTTGCAGGAGAGTCAAGCATGAGGCGTACACCGCCACAATCGAAGAACCCGAGTCCCGGCGGTGCTTGAAAAAGAAAACGCATCCCCAGTATGTCGCGGTAAAAAGTGACTGCACGGTCTATGTCGCTGACCGGGACGGCTATCTGGCCGATGAGAGAGAGGGAGAAGGTGGATGGATCTGGCATTTTCACACTCACTTCCCAATCCCCTTCAACAAATTATCCAGCCCGCCTTTCTTTTGCTGGTCGGTGAGTTCCTTTTTCTTTGCTTCGACCATCGCCAGCTTGTCGGTTACCAGAGACTGGTAGGCGTTGAGTTGGGAATCTATCTCCTGTTTCTTTGCAGCGTAGAACTTCTCAAACTCCTGTCGCTTGGCGGCAATTTCCTTATCGAATTTTGCGCGCAGTTCGTTTTGCAGCTTGGCAAACTCAGCGCCAAGCACGGCTTGCACTCGACCGGCAATCTGGGCGGCGAGGTTGGTGCGAAACGCCACGTCGAATGGACCGCCGGTATTCCAGAGTCGGAGGGAGGCATCGAAGCCGGAGACCCCTTGCAACACTTCGCGCACGAGCCGCTCAATGGTGTTCTTTGCATCGCCGGCAAACGTGAGCTTGATGTTGTTTAGATCGAATGTCGCCGTTGCATCAAAGCGGTTACCGGGAACGGTGATCTTCACGTCCGAGGTAAGCTTCGCATCGTTGATGGTACCCTGGAGGAAATCGGCGTTCCCAAGCGTAAACTCAGCCAGCGGAACACCGGCCAATCGTGCGCGGAACTCATCAAATGGTTCATCCTTGGTGCGGTCGATCAGCGCGCCAAGCGTCAGTTGCCGTCCTCCACCCTCAGCGGCTTCGAGGTCAGCGGTGAGCGGCACTCCAGTCACGGTCTGGTCATTGGTGATATTCTTGACCAGTCCTTTGAGATACACATATTCGGTATTCTCAGGCTTGGCCGTGCCTCCGGAAACGAGAATGTTCTTGATCCAGAGTTTGGGATAGGCCTGTCCGACCGGGAAATTAATGTCCTGGCCCTTCATGCGCGGTGGCTTCTCGTACTCCGGCTCAGGCGAATACTTCTTGATGTTGTCGCGTGCGAAATCCACCCACGAGAGATACGTCATTGCACGTTTGTACAACTCCTGACCGACGAGCAGATGAGCAAGCCCCTCCGTGTTAAGGTTGGGGAGTCGTGCCATCTCCATCAGCTTCTGGAAATCCCTCTTCACCACATCATCAATCGAACCAACTGCCCCTGACACACGCTGGACGTCCGAGGTGATGGATGTCTTGCGATCATTGAACGTCTTGTTGATTTCGTTCACGGTTTTTATGGAGTTGTCAACGGTGGAAATGGCGGAAGTGATCTTGTCGATGCTTTTGAGTTCGGAGGGGTTAATGGCTTTGATACTCGTCTCGATCTCGGCAAGGCGTTGCTTACTTGTCTCGAAATCCGCAAGAGATGCCTGCCATTGACCGGAGGCTTCCGCAACCACGCGACGGAGTGAATCGATGTGCTTCAGCGTCTGCGGGTCGAGCGCTTTGACAAGACTATCAACATTGATGCCCTTGCGCAGGTTGTCGATATTGAAGACGGGTGTTTGCTCGACGGTCTTGGCGAGGGCTTCCTCTGCCAACGCAGCGAACGTGCCGCCGGATGACTTCTCTTTCTTCGCTCCGGGAATGAACCCATCCGCTGTTCGTTTGGTATCGAGGATGAGTTCGTTCACTTCCATCGTTTCAATGATGTATTTGCCACGCAGGAGTTGACCGAAGTTCATCGCAAAGTTCACCTTCCCGGTCTCGAACATGTTCCGCCATGTGTCGTTCGGGTTTGTCACCTGCATCCGCTGCCACGTGACGCCGATGGGTGAGAAGTTGATAGAGAGATTATCGATCTCCACTTTGGCACCGACGATTTCATCTCCCGCCGCCTCAAGTCCGGATTCCACCCAGCCGTCGATAAAGAAATAGACCACCACACAAATGATGATAAAGGGAATGAGAACGAAATAGATGAAGTTCTTGCGCATGGTCTATTCTCCCCCCAGGCTTCGGACCTTCTCGTACCATTTCACGAGGGAGCTTTGCTTGAGGACCTGAAAGACCTTCCATTTTTCTATCTTCTCGCCGACGTGTGTACGATACGCAACGACTGCCTTCTTCATCCCGAAGTAGATGGGAACGAATGCCACCAGCGCAAACACAAAGCTTCCCATCACTACACTGTTATTGAATCTGGTGAGCGGTGCGATTGGCGCGTTGTAAAGCGAAGTCCAAAGTGCGCGCAGCCCGTCGATGTTGACGAGTATGAGATACCCCAGCCAGTGGAAGAACGGGTCAAGCAGATATGCGAACAATGTGCATAGGGTGATAGCGAGGAAGGCTGCTCCCAAGTTGACGTTGATGATGAGAAGAATGAGCCAAACTAGCACTCCTTGCAGTGTCAGCATGGGCGAGAAGCCAAGGATTGCGCCGAGGGCAAACCCGCCTGCAACTTGCGCGGGGTTCTGTCCGGCCCGGAAAATCTTGATGATGTCTCTGATGATGGTCAACCAAAACATTGAGCTCTCCTGTTGCGGAAGTCGGCAAAAATGTTGGGGATAAAGATATATGAAGACAGGGCAAAATGCAAAAGGGTGAGAGCGAAGAGTCGAGAGCTGGAGTGCGGATTTGTCCCAGATTGCGGGACTGATTCGTCAAAGAATATACAGGGTGTTTGCATGAATGCGGACGAATACATACACTGGATGCCAACTAAACGGAGGAGTGATGTCGATAATTCAAATACTGTTGATGTTGGGTTTCTTATCGGGTGAGAACGATAGCACGGTGGTGAAAGACCAGAAGCCGTCGGCCAAAGGGAGTTTATTCGTGGTTCTCTATACTCCTGGTGCCGGATGGGACGCAAGCAAACCCCCGAACGAGCAGAAGCATTTCGTTTCCCATTCCAAGCGACTTGGCGCTTTGCGGAAGGAGCAGCGCATCAAGATCGGTGCGCGATACTCGGATAAGGGGATGCTCATTCTCCAAGCTGTTTCACTGGAAGAAGCGCAGGGCATTGTAAGCTCGGACAGCGCAGTTATTGACGGAACGTTCACCGCGGAGATACATCCGATGATGGTGTTTTACCAAGGGTGCGTTGAATAACAGGTCGTAGGTGGTGGGTTGTAGGTCAACAGAGGGCAAAAAAAAGCCCGACCAGTACTGCCGGCCGGGCTTGAATTCGTCTTCTGGAAATCGTTTAGTCTACCACGATCACGAGGTAGTTATCCTGCCAGAACTGTCCAGGATGGGTAATTGTCAAATCTGAAGCCATCTCATCCGGCGATGCTGTTGCGAAAAGGTCTTCGCTGCGACGGGGAACGATTTCATCAATCTGGCCGGTAATATGAATTGTCTGGTCTTTGGTTCTATCAACCGGCGTAAATAGTGAGCGATCCACGCCACTGGCGAGAATGGTAGTCGACCCAATGCCGAGGATTCCGCCAACGTCCTGAATAACACCCTTTGCCTCCAACTCGTCCCGAGTGCCGACGATGTAATACGCAGTGTTCATCGACGATTTCTGATTCTCGATGATGCCATCCTTCTCATTGATTACCTGGATCTTCTCTGCAACCGTTGCCTCAAGTCCCTGCACCCTTGCTTCAAACAACGCGATGGACTTTTCACGCTCCTGTACGCTCGTCTTCAAATCTTCAATGACTTTGTTCAGACTTGCAAATTCCCCGCGGTACGTTTTGATCTTGCTTTGCAATGAAGCGATGGTCTTCTTGTTCTCTTTCAGTGCTGCGCCAATAGCGCTGATGTTCTGCATCAACTTCTGACGTGAGTCAACAGTGGTCAACTGTGCTGCGCCTTCTGCACCTTCGGTTTTCTCAACGAGCTTTGCTTCCTTGGTTCGTGCGACTTCGATGTTGGTATAGACATCGTTGACTGCGAGCATGATCTCGTCGAATTCCTTGTTCCTGTCGACAATGCTCTGTTCAAGTGTCGATTTCTCTGTCTGGAGTTGGCCGATCTGCTTTTGCAGTTCCTCCTCCTGATTGTTGCACCCGAGCACCAACACGCTGCACAGTGCAATAACACCAAGTGTAATCTTCATGGGGGCCTCACTAGTTGTTTGTGAAAATGCTTCCTGGTTCGTAAACTTCGTCATCTTTTCCGATGCAAAAATACAATCATCGGTACCATCAAGCAAGAGGGAATGTGAGTATGAACGTCTTTTAATACAGTGTTAATAATGTCGGCCTCGAAGCATTCATTGTCGCCGGATTCGTCGTACTTCCCAATGCATGGATTAAACAGCACCATAGTGCGGGTGGTTCCATCGCGAGAACGAGAGTTTGACAAATATCCTGAATAGTGCTACACTAACGCACCTCATGGCCCGTACCTCTCAAATAGCCCAAGTCGGTAAACGCAGGATTGAACTCTCCAATCTTACTAAAGTTCTTTATCCTGACGATAATATCCTCAAAGCCGAACTCATTCAGTACTACCTGAAGATTGCCCCGACGATTCTTGCCCACATCAAAGGCCGGCCACTTTCGCTTGTTCGATTTCCGGATGGAATAAGGGGAGAGAAGTTCTTCCAGAAGAACAGGCCGGAGTGGGCGCCTGATTGGATACAGTACGTTCCGCTCGGGCAGGGAGAAGAGAAAAAGGACTACGTGCTTGCAACCGAGGAAGCGTCTTTGGTCTGGCTGGCGAATCTCGCTTGCATAGAGCTTCACCAGATGCATTCGCGCTCACCGGAATTCAAGAAACCGGATTACTTTGTGTTTGATCTCGATCCGCCGGAGAATTTCAAGTTCTCTCAAGTAGCAGAACTGGCGCTGGAACTCAAAGAGCATATTGAGAACTTCGGCTATCATCCCTTTGTCAAGACAACGGGGAGAAAAGGATTGCACATCGTTGTCCCGATTGAGCCGAAGTGGGAGTTCGATAAGGTCTTTGAAGCTGCGAAAGCTGTGGCAACTCCGTTCGTTGAAGCGCACGAAAAGACAACCACGCTTCATATAAAGAAGGAACATCGCAAAGGCCGGGTGCTGGTGGATATTTATCGGAACCATCATTCGCAGACGATTGTATCGGCATACAGTGTACGCGGACTTCCGGGCGCTACCGTTTCCACTCCGTTGAATTGGGAGGAATTGGAATCACTTGGTTCGCCGTCTGAACTCACCATTCAATCAACGCTGGAGCGTGTGCTTTCGGATGGCGACCCGTGGGAGGCGATTGCTGCGTTCACTGAGCCACTGCACACAGAACGGAAGTCGTTGAAGAAAACGACACTTGCTCCGTCACGCAGGCACAAAACGCCGGAGACGTTGGAAAAATATGCCGAGAAGCGGAGCTTCGACAGAACCCCGGAGCCACCACCCGCAGTCACAATAGGCGAAGGGAACGCGTTCATCGTTCACCGCCATCATGCATCCCGGCTTCATTATGATCTGCGGCTCGAGCAGGATGGCGTGCTGAAATCATGGGCCGTGCCCAAGGGCTTGCCTCCGCGGCCGGGTATTATTCGTCTCGCCATGGCGACGGAAGACCATCCGCTTGAGTATATCAATTTTGAGGGGACGATTCCCAAGGGTCAATACGGCGGCGGTGACATGTGGATATTTGCGCGTGGCAAGTATACCATCACGAAGGAAAAGAAAGAAGGATTTTACGTCCGGCTGCAAAGCCGCGAGTTGAATGCCGAGTACAGTACTCATCGCACGAAAGAGAATGAATGGATTCTGCAACGAGTAGACAAACCACAGGTTGATTGGTTGCGCGACCCAATCGAGCCGATGCTTGCACAGAGCGCGGAGAAGCCCCCTGACTCCGGCGATTATCTTTATGAAGTGAAATGGGATGGCATCCGTGCGATGATCTCGGTGGATGAAGGACAAGTCACGATTCGCAGCCGAAATCAGCATGACATCACTCAGAAGTTTCCCGAGTTGTTGATTCCGAACGAGGCCTTCAGGGCAACGTCAGCGCTGTTCGATGCGGAGATTGTGGTGTTGGATGAAGGCGGAAGGCCGGTGTTCAAGAATGCCATTCATCGACTTCAACAAACAACTGATGGCGCCATTGAGCGGGCGAAGTCGAAGTACCCGGTTGTGTGTTACCTTTTCGATTGTCTGTATCTCGACGGCCGTCCGATTACCAACGAACCGTTGGTGCGTCGGAGGGCATGGCTGAAGGATGCCATCAAGCGCGATACGCCGTACAGGTTCAGTGAAACCGTGGAGGATGGTGAAGAGCTTTTTGCTGCTGCCTCGGCAATGGGGCTGGAAGGGATCATCGCCAAGGAACGGAACAGTGTGTATCAACCGGGGAAACGGTCGGCGCATTGGATCAAGATCAAGACACGGCAAACGACAGATTGCGTCATTATCGGTTACACGAAGGGCAAAGGTGACCGGGAGTCGCTTTTTGGTGCATTGCAAATCGCTGAACGCGATGGTGAGAACCTGCGGTACGTGGGAAAAGTGGGAACGGGTTTCGATACAAAACTGATGAAAGAGATTCTTGCCGAGTTAAAAAAACTCAAGGAGATCAAACGGCCCGTGAAGGAGAAGCCCCTGGATGAGGCAAGTACCATCTGGGTCGAACCGAAGCTGATGTGCGAAGTACAGTTTGCGTCGTTGACCAAGGATAAAATGCTCAGGGAGCCGGTTTTTGTAAAGTTTCGGCTTGATTTTTAGACGATACCGCAGAGGCGCGGAGACGCAGAGAAGAGTCAATGAACTGGAATAAGTCCCGGCTTATTGATAAATTTCAAGCAGAGTGATTTCTCTGCGACTCAGCGTCTCAGCGTTGTTCTTTATTCAAGGAGGTAAATGATGCGCGCTATCTGGAAAGGCCACATCCGGTTCTCATTGGTGACTATTCCCGTGCGGATTTATAACGCCGTCGACACCGATCAGAAGATCAGTTTCAATCAGCTCCACAAAGAAGACAACGGTCCCATCGGATACGACAAGCGCTGCAAGAAGTGCAATAAGGTGGTTACCTCCGAGGACATTGTAAAGGGTTACCCCTACGAGCCGGAACGTTTTGTGATTGTTGAGAAGGAAGATATCGACAAAATCAAACTGAAGAGCACGAAGATAATTGAAATTGCAGGATTCATTGATGCAAAAGACGTCCACCCGACATTGTATGAAGCACCTTACTACGCCGGTCCCGACGGACCTGTGGCTGTGAAGGCATACTCTCTTCTTGCTGCGGCTTTGAAAGATAGCGGCAAAGTCGGTATCGGCAAGGTTGTCCTGCGGGATCGTGAAGATATTGTCCTCATCTCTCCGGAAGAGAATGCGGTTGCGTTGTACAAGTTGCGCAACCCGAAAGAGGTTCGTTCGGTGAGCGAGGTTCCGCAGGTGGATGGCAAAGGAGTTGATAAAGACCAACTGAAACTTGCCAAGAGTCTTATCGATTCGATGGCGACGAAGTTGGACAAGATCGACATGACTGACAAATATGCGGACGCGCTGAGAGAAATGATCGAAGCGAAGATCGAAGGGAAGCAGATCGTGACCGTGGAGGAAGAGGAGAAGCCAACGGTTGATATCATGACTGCTCTGAAGCAGAGTATTGAGCAAGCAAAGTCGCAAAAGAAACCGATGGAGAAGGCGAAGGGTGAGAAGAAGGCAGTTACGGCGAAGTCTGTGAAAGCCAAGAAGACGAAAGCAGCATGAGTAGCGCGCAATAGCTAATATCGTCAGGGTGAGCGTAGTCGAACCCTGATATGAGCAACTGGTTTCATACTTCGACTTCGCTCAGTATGACGATGGTCGGTGAGCACCTTAACCAACGCTGCACAGGGACACAAAGCAAGAAATGGGCAAAGTACTCCAGTTCTCTCCCAAGCCCCCGGCGAAATTCGGGTTTGAGAGGGTAAAGAAAAAGAAAAAGGAAAGTCCGGAGAAGAAAGGGCAGTTGAACCTGTTTGCCGGCGGTGCCGCCCAGGTGCTCAAACTGCCAACGAACCTGAGCCCCTTTGAAGAAGCGCTGCTGCTGGACGAACGCGGCGACGGCGGGGCACAGCAGGCGTATCTTCAGGCCATTGAGGCGGGGGATGGCGTTGCCGATGCATACTGTAATCTTGGCATCATTGAATCACAGGCAGGCCAGACTCCCAAGGCATTTGACTGCTTCACCCGATCCCTGGAACACGACCCCCGGCATTTCGAATCACACTACAATCTCGGCAACCTGTATTTCGACGAGGGGAACCTCCGTCTCGCAAAGATGCACTTTGAACTCGCCGCCGAAGTTGAACCGACGTTCCCCAACCTCTATTTCAATCTCGGGCTTGTACATGCGATGAACCAGGATTTTACTGCGGCAATTTCTTCGTTGCGGAAGTACAAGAGTCTTGTCGGAGCGGAAGAGGGTGAGAAGGCGGATGAGCTCTTGATGAATCTCCAACGCTCGATTGATTTACGGAAGTAGTTTCTTCTCCCTCAGCCCAATCCCAATTTGATTCTCGCAAACATCTCCTTATACTCCGCCGCCGCTCTTTTGTGATCCACAATCGGCATTGGATAATCTTTCCCAATCTCCATCCGACATTCAGCCTGTTCCAATGGAGTCATCTCATGAGGAGCGTGAATGAACTTCGTCGGCACGTTCCGCAGTTCAGGTACAAATTGTTTGATATAGATTCCCTCAGGATCAAACCGCTCCGATTGAAGTCTTGGATTGAAGATGCGTAACGGTCGCGGATCAACTCCCGTTGAAGCCGACCATTGCCATCCGCCGTTATTGGACGCGGTTTCAATATCCATCAACTTCTCTTCAAAGTATTGTGCACCGAGCCGCCAATCGTGCATCATGTCTTTTGTGAGAAATGAAGCCACCACCATCCGTACGCGGTTGTGCATCCAGCCGGTCTGATTCAACTCCCGCATTCCCGCATCGACGAGGGGATAGCCGGTTCGACCCTGCTTCCATGACTCAAACTGGTTCTCCTCGAACTTCCACGGTAGCCGGTCGAATTCCTGTCTGTAATTCGATTCCAACAACCGAGGAAAGTGAAACAACACGGCCTGATAAAATTCCCGCCAGATCAGTTCATCGACGTACTTGCCAATACTCAACTGTTGGGTGCCACTCAGTTCTTTCTCAAGTGCACGACAGTCATCGACCATTTTCCTGACTGAGATACATCCGAAGCGAAGGTAGGGAGACATTCTGCTTGTACCCCTGATGCTCGGA
>CAZIHJ010000083.1:0-14079 GCA_964538485.1 uncultured Chitinophagales bacterium
GCAATGGTGGGAGTGGTGGAGTAATGGAGTGTTGGGGCACGGAAGAAAAGCAACAGGATGACAGCAACAGGTATGATGAGCAGAGCTCTTCATCAGAGAATTGCATGCAATATACGCCTGAGCAGAGCAAAGTCAAATCATGTTTGGTGGCGCAGGGATCTTCTTCTCAAGTGTATCAAGTCTTTCAAACTCGATCAGCACATCGTATGAGCCCTTGAGGATATACTTCTTGTATTGTCGATTGGCGATGAGAATCAGGTGGTACTTGCCCCCGGTTTGTCGGCGAAAAGCGCCGAGGAGTTTTGTTCCACCTTTCTTCGGTACGTTTGCCTGGTACGGCTCAATGATAATCGTCTTGCCGCCGGGTGTAGGATCGTGCAGAACGATGTCCGGCACATAGATAAACGGTGTTCGCCGCGGCCCCATCACGATCGTGAATATCTCGCTGGCGTGGCGATGTGCAATGTGGCGTTGCATCAGCCAGTCGCAGACCTTCTCCTCCATCGGACTTCGCACAACATGTTGATGCACATTCTGGAATCCCGGGCGTTCGAACACAATACGGACGGAAGATTCAGGTTTCTTTGGAGGTAGACTCATCGTTCTTACCTTGCGTACGCGATAGTTGAGTTGCGGGGATCTTTCACCCAGAACACGAAGAGAGCAAGTCCCAACACGGAAAACAACAAACCTAGGGTGAACACGGTTTCATAGGCGAACAGGTCACTGATCCAACCGCCGAGGAGACCGCACAGGTACATTGGAGCAAGGATGGTGTTCATGAGTCCAACGTATGTGGAACGTTGTTCAGGCGGGCCGTATTCGACTGACATATTGTATCGTGCGAGCAACTCGGAGCCAAGGTGAGCACCGAGAAACATGAAGACAAGGACGAATGAATTCAACGTCGGTGCAAGCAGCGCCCAGGCGCTGGCCAGAAGCATACATGTCGAGGCGAGAATCACGGCGATCTTATTCCCGAATTTGTCTGCAACCATTCCATTTGCAAACGAGCTTACCACCTGCACGGCAACGATGGTCAGCGTAAACTCTCCCACGATGCTTTCCGGCGCCAGAAAGTGCCTCAGTGCGTAGACTGTGAAGAAACCGGTTGGCATGGTTGCCATGACCAGAACGGCAGAGGACACAACGAATGCTCTGAATTCCTTGTTCGTACGCAGCACATCGCGCAATTGTCGAAAGTAGTTTGCGGGGGATTTGCGCTCAACTACAGCGCTGGGCTCTGTTTCGATGAGCCGTTGCTGGAATACCAGCGAAAGCATTTGCACCGAGCCGGCGCAAAAGAAGGCAAGCGAATAGCTGAGTGGAAACTCCGTCGCGCTCAATAACCATGTAAGAATAATGCCACAGAGGAACCCAAGAGCCCCACCAATCGAGTTGCGTATTCCAACAACCCTTCCCCGTTTCGTGACTGGCGTCAGCTTGGCGAACAAGTCGAACCACCAGGGTGTTGTAATTCCCATGACAAGTTGCATCGCCCCATAAAGCACGAAAAGCGCTCCCAGGGCTAAACCCGGCATCGTCCCTCCCAGCGTCAAGACGCCAACGCCGATAAGGAGAACGAGGGCACGTTGCATGAACCCGAAACGGACAGCCCAGGGTTTTTTCCACGGACTTGCCTGAGCGATCCGCGCCGAAAGAATCTGAGGCAGGAAAAGTCCAATCCAGGTCAGAACGCCGATTGCCCCGACAGCAACATTGCTTCCGCCAAGGCGACTCACCAGAGCGGGAAGAACTGTCTGCGATGAGATGAATGCCGAGCCGGCAATGAACACAGCACCTTCTGCGATGTTGAGTACTGCGTTCCGCTGCTCAGTCGATGCAGATGGGGCAACACTCTTGCCTGGCATTACCGGATGGCTTTATCAGAAGTATAAACGATTTCGCCACCAAGGATGGTTGTTACCACAGTTGTTGCGAGAATTTTCGGGGGTTCGATCTTCATAATATCGTCTGAAAGGATAACCAGGTCGGCATACTTTCCGGGCTCGATTGAACCCTTGACATCCTCTTCAAAGGCCGCATACGCCGCCCATTTGGTGAAGCTCTTGAGCGCCTCTTCACGAGTCATCCGCTCTTTTGCGTTCCATCCGACAGCAGGCCACCCTGATTGATCCTGCCGGGTAATGGCTGCGAAGAACCCCCAGAGCGGATTCGGATTTTCAAATGGAAAGTCGGACCCACCGGGAATAATCGAGCCGTGCTCCATCAACGAGCGCCAAGCATATGCTCCCTTAACTCTGACAGGACCCAATCGATCCTCAGCCCAATACATATCAGAAGTACAATGTGCTTGTTGCATTGCAGGAAGGACCCCCAATTTCTCAAAACGCGGGATGTCATCCTGCGCTATTACCTGCGCATGTTCTACTCGAAAACGATGATCTTGTTTGTTTACCTGTAATGACTTAAAGGCATGTTCATAAACGTTCAAGACAATATGATTCGCCCTGTCACCAATGGCGTGAGTACAGACCTGAAAGCCCTTACCCAATGCCTCACGGACAACCTTGTCAACATCCTTTTCAGAGGTAAGGGTCAGGCCGCGATTTGTTGGGTCGTCCGAATACGGCTCGATCAATGCTGCACCACGTGAGCCCAAGGCCCCATCGGCATAAAGCTTGATTGAACGAACAGTCAGGCGACCGTTTCCATACCCGATTTCAGGGCCCGACTTGAGATAGTGGGTCCATGTATCTCCGATTCCGTTGATTGCAATATAAGCACGCATTGGAAAACGGGCAGAGTCAATCAGCGATTTACACAGAGAGATGATCTCAAGATCGGCACCCATGTCATGGACGCTCGTCAGGCCCAGTTTTGAGCATTCCCGAACCGCAGCTTCAAGTGCTCCCCTCCGGTGCTCCGCAGTAAACGTGGGTAACACAGGTTTCAGCAGATCAATAGCATTGTCAAGAAAGATGCCTGTGGGCTCTCCCGCCGCATCCCGCAGAATTTTTCCTCCATCAGGGTCTCTGGTTTCTCGCGTAATGCCAACAAGTTGGAGCACCTTGGTATTCACCCATACTGCATGGCCATCCACCCGCTCCAGATATACGGGGACGTCTTTTGCGACTGCATCAAGGTCTTTCGCAACCGGAAAGGTCTTCTTTGGCCATTTGTTCTGGTCCCAGCCACGTCCCCTGATCCAATCACCCGGTTTCGAAGCGCTCACCCGTTCGGCCACGAGACTCCGGATTTCGTCAATCCTAGTTGTACCGACGAGATTGAGTGTCATCATCACCACACCGAGATTCTCCAGGTGCCCGTGACTGTCGATGAAACCCGGAACCACGGTCCTCCCCTTAAGATCAATGACACTGGAGGATACGTACTTCCGGCTCATCTCTGCCGTGGTTCCAACGCCGATGATTTTGTCCCCCTGAATCGCCACCGCCTCCGCATGCGGAGCTGCATCGTTTACCGTATACACAATGCCATTCATCAACAACATTGTTGCCTCCTGTCGGGATGAGTAGGTGAACAGGAAATAAAACGTGGCAATAACGGCAACGACCAACAACGCCAGGAGCATTTTTTTCTTCATCTTCAACCTTTGAAACTTCATTCAGAAATACTCATGTGGATGAATATAAAAAATGGGTGCTTCAGATGCCATACGACTCGTTGCATGTCTCACGTGATTTCTCTAAGTTGACGAACCTTTCCCATCAAGAGAAGACCACGACCGATGAAAAAGCGCTATCCGAAAGTTCCCACAGATTCCCTCAACCGGTTTGTCAAGATCGTCCGGCGACTCCGCAGAGATTGTCCGTGGGATCGCGCGCAAACCCATCAATCCATCCGCCACAGTCTCATCGAAGAAGCATACGAAGTAGTGGAATCACTTGACCGGAATGATCTCCCTGAACTCAAGAATGAACTGGGAGATCTGCTGCTTCACATCGTTCTCCATGCAACGATAGCCGAACAAGAGGGCGAATTCACCCTCGCTGACGTCGTAGACTCGATCACCGAAAAACTCATCCGCAGACACCCACATGTTTTCGGTAAAGTGAAGGCGCGCGGAGCGAACCAGGTAAAAGTGAACTGGGAAAAACTCAAAATGAAGGAGGGGAGGAAATCCATCCTCGACGGCGTTCCTGCCGGCTTGCCCGCACTCCAGCGCGCCACGCGCATGCAGGAACGCACAGGCAAAGTGGGATTTGAGTGGGAGAAACTCGATGACGTCTGGAAGAAAGTCCTTGAGGAAGCAGAAGAACTACGGGTGGCGCTGAAAGGACGGAATCGGAAACACAAAGAAGAAGAACTGGGAGACTATCTTTTTGCGCTTGTGAACTATGCCCGTTATATCGACGTCGATCCTGAAACCGCCCTGCGTGGGACGGTCCGCAAGTTCGAGAATCGTTTCCGGTTTATTGAAGACCAACTCCGTCTTCGAGGCAAAGATCCCCACAGTTCAACCCTGGAGGAAATGGACGCGTTGTGGAATAAGGCCAAGAAAACCCTCAAGAAACGCTAGACTTCCTATTGGGTTCGTCCGAAGCCGCAACACCATTCCCGTTGTGATACTTGTCGTACGCGTCGATAATATCCTTCACCAGACGGTGGCGCACGACATCATTCTTGTCAAAATACACAAACGCAATTCCTCCCACACCCTTCAGCACCTCCTGGATTTGCACAAGACCCGATTGTGACTTTGACGGCAGGTCGATTTGTGTAACGTCACCAGTAATGATAGCACGGGAATTCGGTCCGAGGCGTGTCAGGAACATCTTCATTTGCATCGCCGACGCATTCTGTGCTTCGTCCAGGATGACAAATGCGTTGTTCAGCGTCCGTCCGCGCATATATGCCAAAGGCGCAATTTCGATCACCCGTTTTTCAATATAGGTTTTGAGTTTCTCCGCAGGAATCATGTCGTCCAGCGCATCATAGAGCGGGCGAAGATACGGATCGATCTTCTCCTTCAGGTCTCCCGGAAGAAAGCCCAAGCTCTCCCCCGCCTCAACCGCAGGGCGGGTCAACACAATTTTAGTGATTTCGTGATTCTTGAGACTTGCAACAGCAAGGGCCACGGCAAGGTACGTCTTACCAGTGCCCGCGGGACCTACGGCGAACACAATGTCATTCTTTTTTGTGTGTTGCAGGTACGCACGCTGGCCGGCGGTCTTCGCACGAATAATCTGGTTCTTGGTAAAGAGGATAACTGTATCAAGGTCTTCATCACTCAGGGAGGATGTTATGGATTTGGGAAGTGCGGGTTCACCATTTGTCTTTACGAGATCCACAACGGTATCAACATCATTTGTCGTCAGGTTCCCATTCTTCTTAAGGATGAAGATCAACTCTTTGAAGACCTTCTCCACTTGATCAACTTCCGGAAGCTCTCCCCGGATGGTGATCGTATCTCCGCGCACAGTGACATTCGAATCGAACCGACGTTCGACTAATTCGAGATTTGCGTCATTCAAGCCGAGCAAGCCAAACGTATCAACACCCTCCATCCGAATCTTCTTCTCTACCAATGCTGCACTCCTCTGTTGTTGTGAAAGCCCCTGGGAAAGCAGAAAACCCCCTCTCCTGTGCGTGACAGGAAAGGGGGTTTTGTATTTTCGTGGGAACGCTGTGAAGTTCTGATCTTCACCCTTCGTCTTAGTTACCGGCCTTCCGGCGATAGTAGCCATTTGCCGCCGACTTTTCTTCGGAGGTAAGGTCTGCCTTCGCGGGAATCTTCAACTTCTGGCCTGCATGAATAACATCCGGATCTTTGATCTGGTCTCTGTTTCCTTGCCAGATCTTCGGCCACAGCCAGGCGTTATCATAGACATCACGCTTCTTGGCGATGTTCCAGAGACAATCCCTGTTCCGGGCCCATGTGCCGACGGTGTACGTCTTGCCCGAGCCGGCAAGGGTGTTGCGCAGGCTTTTCACCTTGTCATCAAGTGCCGTAAGGCGATCCCAGAATTCCGGAATCAACGATAGTCTGTTTTGCCAGAACCCCTTGACCTTTGCATCGAGGTCATCAACTTCTCCACTCCGTGCAAGCAACTCGGCATCCGAAAGTCGCAACAGTTCGTTCGCCTGATTCTCTGCTGCTTCGATTTCTGCACGGTATGCTGCTGCCTTCTCCGCATCCGAGCCGACAAGCGCATACAATTCATCCATACACTTCTTGAGGTCGGCGTCAAGTTTTGTGGACTCCGTCTGCATATCCGCGATGTCCTTGGTCAGACTTGCCGCTTTTGAAGTAAGGTCAGTCACCTGGGCGCGGTATCTGTTCATTTCTTCCTGCCACTGTTCCTTCGTCATCTCCTGGGCAACAGCGATGTTGCCGATGACCATCAGTGCAAGAAATAGGATTAATGATGTATTCCGTTTCATTGTCAAACACTCCTGATCTGGTTTCGAGATTCCTACTTGGCGAGACGCTGCTTGACTACCAGCTGGTCATCGTTGCACTTCTTGATCTTGGCATTTTTGTCGGCAACCTCTTTTTCAAGAGCCGATTTTTGCGCCTGCTTCGACGTTACGTCGCGTTGCAGGGAAGCTGCCTGATCCTTGAGCTCATTCAACTGCCGCAGTTCCTCTTCACTCGGGCTCGATGAACAGCCAACGAGAACCAAGGAGCTTGCAAGAAGGAACGTCCCGAGAAAAGACATGACCTTCTTATTGATCCTTGTCATGATAAATCCTCCTAGAGTTTAAACGTTTGAGAATGCAAAACTTACGAGGTACATCCAATAATCACTTGTGAGTATATGAAAATAACCTATCTTTGTCAATCAAAATCTTGCATTTCAATACCTTACGGGGATTACCGGTAGGAGGGGACAAAGGCTCAAAGAAGCCCTCGCTCGGCAAAACTTGTATATCCATCCCCTGCTACAATAACATGGTCGTGGATCGGTATTCCCACGATTGACCCCGCCTCCTTTAATTGTCGCGTAATCTCAATGTCTTCCCTGCTTGGTTCACGATTACCACTGGGATGGTTATGAACAACAATAACCGATGCTGCCAAATGGTCGATTGCCGTTTTGAATACTTCGCGCGGGTGAACCAGGCTCGCATTGAGTGTTCCGGAGGTCAGCTCAATCATGTGCTTCAGCCCGTTCATCGAATCAAGCAAGAGTACATAGAATAACTCATTGGTGCGATCACGGAGTTTCGGCGTCATAAGCCGGGCAACATCTTCGGGCGAACGGATAATGACCTTGTCGCCTTCGCCTGCACTTTCCACGCGGCGCCCGAGTTCGAAGGCAGCCAGAAGTTCCACGGCCTTTGCTTCTCCGATGCCTTTCAATCTCATCAACTCGGCAGGAGTTCTCCCGGAAATCGCGCGTAACGAACGTTCATCGGAGAGAATCTTTCTCGCAAGATCGAGTGCAGTGTGTTTTCCGACGCCCGTGCGAATCAGGATCGCAAGTAATTCCGCGTCGGAAAGCGCGGCCGGTCCCCTTTTGAGAAGTTTCTCCCGCGGACGCTCGTCTTCGGGCCAATCCTTGATGCGGGTGTGATATGGCCGCGGCTCGTGAACTGTATCCTCATGCTTTCTTGCACGCATGAGTATTATTCTCCGACAGGTTCGTCAACGTTTACTTCGTCCAGGAGTTGCAGAGTGTCGTTTTCATATTGAAGTATGTGCAGCCAGGAATTCACACGACGTTGCAGAAAACCAATACGGGAGTGCGCTCCAACGAAGTCTTTGGTTGCTTCCAGAGAGCGCGCCAGAGCTTCACGCGTTGATGCACCCTCTCCAATAAGATTCAGCACCAGTCGGGCTGAGTCATACCCATAGACAGCGTTCCTCCCCGGACGTTTCTTGAATCGTGCATAATACCGGTCCGCAAACTGCACAAACAGCGACTGGGAGGTATTCATGTAGCTGTCAGATTCAAACACTACACCGCGACAATACCGTTTATTGGCATCAAGTTCTGCGATGCTATTCCACTCCCCTGATCCAAGCATCAGTGCTTTGATATTAAAATACACGAGCTGTGAGGCGACCACACCGATTTCTTCGGGTGAGGTGATTGGAAGGTAGACTCCATCAATTCCGGTCGCAGGGTATTCAAGACTATCAGCCCTCGGTTCTGTGACGAGTACGTTGATCTCGAGCGAATCGATTAACCTACGGGCATTCGGACCTAACAATGCAGATGCCGGAACAACACTTGATCTCTCGGTCAATGAATCGAGGGTTCTGCGACTCACGCCGAGTTGAATGAGTTTGACGAGATCACCCTGATGAAGCTTTCCGGCAAACGAGATCATTGGCTCGACCGCGGCCATCAGGGCCGCTCGTCTGATATCTGCAAGCTGTTGGGAAAGGTCGGATGCACCACGCTGGTACCACTCCATCGTGAGGACGGTAGCACCAAGGTTGATGGCTTCTTCACTGAACGCCTCAGCCATCGGTTTGCCATGACCATCGGAGGGTGCAAGCACCGCAAAAGTTTTAAAGCCCCGCTTTGTTACCGCATATCGCGCCATTGCTCTGCCGCGATTCTCGTAGTCAGGGTTGGCCTGGAAGATATACGCTCCTGATGCTGCTATGCCGTTCGCATTCGCTGTCGGCGTGATGAGTGGAACGCCACGCGCATTGGCCAGCCCGATTGCCGCAAATGTTGTTTGGGAAAACACCGGACCGATAATGCCGATAACGTCCTGGTCGGCGGTGAGTTCCTGGGCGTAGCGTGAGGCAAGAGCCGGGTCCCGCTCTGTGTCACGGACTTCCAGAGTTACTTTCACGCGACGCGACGGATCCGCCTGGTATTCCTCGAACGCGAGTTGCACACCCTCGTGAACATCGTTGCCGATTTCCCGGACAGCGGAGGGTTCGCTGTTTTTCATCAAAGGCATGAGCGCCCCGATCTTTACCATGCTTCGCTCCGCCACCCCATGCCTGATAGATTGTAGCCTGGCGGAATACGGGTGTCCGGCATACCGAAGGTCGAGAGAGTCTGCTGCAATACCGGCGGCGGCAACATTCCCCCCACGAAATTCCATTTCGGCAATCTTCAACCAGAAGTATTCACGCTCCTTCCGAGTCGTGCTCTGTGCCCTGTAGCCGTGCAGTGCGCTCATCGAAGTGTATTTCTCAATGAGTTGATCCATCAATCGCTCCACTGCCCCGGAAAGACGGGAAGGGTCATTTACTCCCATCTTCCTCCATGCCGAGCGAAGCGACAGCATCGCATCGTCGTATCGTCCGATGCGGACTCCGGTGACGCCAAGCAAATACTCCGCATCCGGCACATAGCTGCTCCATGAGTATGAAGCGAGAAATGCCTTGAGCGTCCGCGATGCTTCAAGATTCTCGTCCAACGCCAGAAGCGACCTGGCTTTCATGATAACGGAGGCTGTTGTGCGTTGGTTGAGTGTGGGAATGTTCGTCACCCGTTCAAACGCAGACACGGCGGCGAGGTGTTTCCCTGCGGTGAACAACTCCACCCCCTCCTTGAATATTCTCTCCGCATCATCAGAATATCGGAAGCGCTCCTGGCCGGATATCCCGGGTGCACAGATACCAAGCAAAAGGACAACAAAGATTCTAGTAATCACGCTTGATCGCTTTCAATCCCATGAGTGTAAATGAACCAAACATGGTTATCGAAAAAATCCCGATCACCATTATAGGTACAAACATCCAACTGGTCTGGGAAATCCCGAACCGGATCAGGTTTTCAAAGTACTTATTCAGCGGGATGATAAGGACAGTCACCACAATTGTCAGATACACCATGCTTCCTAGAAATGTCAGCGAGGCGCCTTGCGATGACGCCACACGAATGGGGTTCTTCTCATTGAAGACAGCAAAGTAGGTCCCGGCACCGAGATTCATGCTGATGAGACCGAGGGTGATAAAGAATGTGCACGCAGCGGCAAGTTGGATCAGGACCATGTCACCTGAGAGCAGTGCCGTTGAAGTAATGGCAAGGGCTTCTGCAATAATGATCACAAAGAGGAACGAGAATATGAATTTGTGCCAGTAGAGTTTGTTGAGCGACAGGGGCGAAGTCCGCACCGACCAGAACGTATCTCCTTCAAGGCTCGTCGCCGGAAAAACAAACCGGAGAGCCATTGATGCGATCAGGAATCCATTGAAGAGGAATACCACAAGAAACGATACCGCTTGCATAAATGGCTGCGAGAGCTTGAGATCCAGCGAGCCAACCGAGACAAGGAAGATCATCAGAAGCAGCAGCATCAAGCCAAGGTGCAGCCATTGACTCGGTTCACGAAAGAATACCCAGAAGTCGCGCTTCAGAAGTACTTCGGTTTGAGGTTTCATGAACCAGCGTGTTCCGAATTCCATGAACTTCAGTCTGAATGCCGCGGCCGGGCCCTTCATCGCCTCCGCATCCGACGCATCCAACCAGGTCTTGTAATACATCTTCTTTGCCATGATCCCCGCAAGCACAATGAGCCCAAGCATTGTGAGGAACAAGAGTGTGAAATAAGGAATGGCCCTCGCCGTGTTTCCGTTCACGGACCAGTACAAGAATTCCGTCACCCAGTGGTTCGGCAGGTACTGCACAAACGGCGGATCAAGGTACCCAAAGTACTCGTTCACGTCAGGGTAGTGACGCATGACCTCCTGTACGAGGCCGACCGGATTGACAATCTTGAAGTACAGGTAAATCGCCGTGAGGTATCCCGACACAATAATGCCAAGCAACCACTTGACTCCGATTTTTGTCGCGACCTTGATTAGCGACATCAACACCATGACTGCGAGAATGCCCGCAATCAACATGAACGGCATCATGATGAAGAACGCTGTAAAGAAATAAAAATACCAGGGCATCTGAAACACGGACCCGTACCCGAGCAACACCGACAGTCCGACGATCGAGAGTGTGCTGGAGCTGTAGAAGAAATTATCGATGAACTTGATGAGAAACACCTTGGCGTGCGGAACCGGAAGCGACATCAGGAAGCTGACCTCCTGCGACTTGTAGAGTGTCGAATAGGAAACGATCATATTCCCAAGGTTCACGGTAATAAAAAAAACATAGAGCAACATGGAGAGGAACCGGTGGAAGAGAAACTGACCGATATGAGCTTCGAAGAGGAGGTAATTGGTGAAGAAACGAGTCAGGAAGAACACACCGACGGCAAAACCACCGAAGATGCACGCAGAGGAGATGTTCTTCAACATCGTCTGCCACTTCCATTCAAAAATACCTTTGAGGAAGCTGGTGCTCTTGATGTTGAGCATCAAAAGAAGTTCGTGCATACCGTTACTTCGTCAATTCAAGGAACATCGTTTCGAGCTGCCCGTTGAACGACCGCATCGTCTCCGTCTGCTTCTCCTCGTAAATGATCTTTCCATCTTTTATAATGGCGATATGATCGCAGAGCTCTTCAACGATCTCAAGGAGGTGTGTGGACATGAAAATGGTGAGGCCCTGCTTTGTCTTTGCCTTCAGAGTGTCTTTCACGAGGCGTGCACTGCGCGGGTCAAGACCAACGATGGGTTCGTCGATGATCAGCACCTTCGGCTCATGGAGGATCGCCGCTGAGAGCACGATGCGTTGCCGCATCCCCTGGGAATATTCCTCTCCGCGCTTGTCAATGAAATGTCCGATTTCAAACACATCAATCAATTCGTCGATGCGCTGCTTGACATCCTCCGTTTGCATGTTGAATAATCCGCCCACAAAATACAAAAACTCCCGGCCTGTGAGCCGCTCATACAAATACGGCTGATCCGGCACATACCCGAAGCTGCGCTTGGCTTTCAATGGCCTTGCCTGGATGTCGAATCCGTCAATAAGACATGAGCCCGAGGTCGGTTGATACAGGCCTGTCATCATCTTAATGGTGGTTGTCTTCCCGGCACCATTGGGACCCAGAAACCCGAAAAACTTACCGGATTCCACCGTGAGATTGAGGTTATCGACTGCAGTGAACGAACCAAATTTCTTATGGAGGTTCTTCAGTTCTATCATGCTTTGTTTGCTACTCCCTGTTCAAAAAGTCGAACAAAGTAATGCAAAGAAAGCGAAAGAATCAATCCTGTTGGCTGGCAACCTCCGGCCGCCTTCTGACAAACTCATTCAACTTTTCCAATTCTGCACGATAAATTCTTTGCATCACTGGCGGAATGAACAAGCGCTCCAAAAATCCGGCAACACCGCCTTGCCCTTCCCACTCTGTTGCAATAGTGACATTCGACTGTTTTGGGGTTGGACCAGGATCTACGGTGAACGTGGTGACAAGTGTGGTGAGTGTGTCACTTTCCATAAGAACGCGTCCCGGTTCCGGCTCGGTCACTTCCATGTCATACATCCGCTCCTGACCCATAAAGCGTGTGTATACTTTGAAGCGTGTCCCGGCCCCATTGCCGCCATGCACGAGTTCGAATTTCGGAAAATATTGCGTTGGGAGAATCTGCGGATGAGAATGGTGATAGTCAGCAAAGACGCCATACACCCGAAACGGGGAGGCATCAATGACAGCAGTGGATTCAACATGCATGCGACTCATGCAGGCTCCTTTGTGTTGGGAGAGGTAAAGATGCTGACAAATGTTTAACGGCTCTCAAATTTGAAAAGGGAATATTGAAATCGTTGCACGGCTCCGGATGGTGTGTGATGGTCTTCCTTCAGGCTTTGGAGAAGTGTGAAATCGTTGCCGAGCTCGGTCAGCAAACTCTCCGGTGAATAGCGGCAGACTTCAAGTCCGCTACAACGCATCGGGCCATCTGCTGCAAATGTCGCAACAACCACGTGACCATCGGGACGTAACGCATGTCTCACCTGGGCAATGTAACGTCGACGTTCATCACTGGTCAGAAGAAAGTGAAAGACCGCCCTATCGTGCCACACATCGAATTGACCGTCATGCAACTTCGTATCAAGCACATCTCCCACAATCCACTGAATGCCTATCGACCGATCACCGAGTCTACTGCGTGATACTTCGAGCGCCGCTGCCGAGATATCAAGCACGGAGATATTCTGATAACCTGCACCTATGAGTTCATCCACCAGCAACGATGCGCCGCCGCCAACATCGATAATCGAAGATGAGGCATTGGGCGCAACCTTTCGGATCAACTCCAATGAGAGTCGTGGTGTGGGCTGGTACCAACTCACCTCTGTTGGTGATTTAGTACCGTAAATGGTCTCCCAATGGAGTTTGCGGTTTGTCGGGTCTTCAGACATTCTCTTCATCCATCATAAGAACCTGTGCATTACATACGCATCCACAAAGCCGAGAGACTTGTGTCGGAACACCTTCGGCAGCGTACCAACAATGGAGAATCCGAGACTCTTCCAGAGAGCCACTGCTCGCTCGTTGGTGCTGACCACCATGTTGAATTGGATCGCCGTGAACCCTGCTCTTCGTGCTTCATTCATTGAGTGCTCGCACATTGCGCGACCAATTCCCCTCCCTTCAACTCCCGATTTCACGATATATCCCGCGTTCGCAACGTGCGAGCCCAGGCCCGGTTGGTTGGACTTGAGAATGTATGAACCGACAATCTGTTCATCAAGAGATGCGACATACGTGGTTACAGCATCCCCCATCCAGAACGCACGCGCTTCTTCCTTCGTGGTAGCCGGATCGTTCGCGTACGTATCTCCTTTGCGTACCACCTCATGGAAGATTTCCCAGATGGTATCGAAGTCGGAGATTGTTGCTTTGCGGATCTCGAGCATGAATCAATGGCTCCATACGTGGCCGTGAGTTACACTTCTCCCCTCAATTGAGGGGTGAATGAAAGAGGGGTCATTCATTGATGCGAGCAACCCTCTTCCACATCGGCACAAATTCAATCGTCAACTTGTCTGACAACGAATACTGGACAGACACCCCAGCTTCAAACCCCGCTGTCGTGTAGAATTTCAACCCCGGCAGCGTTGACATTAACTCCAACGAACGAAAGCCAAGAGCCCGCGCTTCAGCTTCACATGCATCAAGTATCGATCTCGCAATTCCTTTCCTCGTCCAATCGGGATGGACGAAGAACGCTCTGATCTTAGCCGAATCAGTGGCGGGGTTCAGTTCACCGGCATCACGGTCGGCGTACTTGTCTCCACCAAACAAGGTCTTCCGTTTGCTCCAACCACCACA
>CAZIHJ010000084.1:0-8837 GCA_964538485.1 uncultured Chitinophagales bacterium
TGACAAAAGTGAAGAGCCCGGGTTTGGTCAGCGAGCTTCCGGTGCCGAAAGGGATTGATTTTGAACCGCTCGTCGCCCTGGGCATGAAAGTCATCATCCCGATGACACTGCAAGGAGATTGCCGGGGCTTGCTGCTGTTGGGTGACAAGATGAACAGAAGCGAGTTTGCGCAGCCAGATCTTGAATTACTCTCGTCGCTTGGTAATCTTGCCATCATCTCGCTGGAAAATGCCCGGCTCTTCAAAGATGCGATCGAGAAGCAGAAGATGGAAGACGAGTTGCAGATTGCCCGGGAGATTCAGAAGGGATTGTTGCCCAGTGTCCTGCCCGTCATACCATCCATTGAAATCGCAGCCACGAATATTTCTTCAAAGCAGGTCGGCGGAGACTATTACGACGTCATTACCGCAACGAACGGGCGGTATGTTCTTGCCATCGGCGATGTCTCCGGCAAGGGTACCCCCGCGTCGTTGCTTATGGCAAACCTGCAAGCGACGATCCGGGCGCTCGTGCCGCTGGATCTTCCCATCGGTGAACTGACGGCACGGGTAAACGACCTGATGTGCCAGAACACCGGCTCGGATAAGTTCATTACGTTCTTCTGGGGGTTCATCGATCCTGCCGCGATGACCCTCACCTACGTGAACGCCGGACATAATTATCCCTACCTCATTCATAAGGACCGCACGCACCAACGACTCGACAAAGGAGGGATGATTCTCGGTATCATACCCACAACGATTCCGTATGAGCAAGCCACAGTACAATTACGGCAGGGCGACCTGCTCGTCCTCTTCACCGATGGCGTGAGCGAAGCGATGAGCAAGGTTTCTGTAGAGTATGGCGAAGAACGGCTCGAACAACTTCTCACGACAAAGATGGATGAAACCGCCCAGCAGATTTCCGATGCCATCCATCAGGACATCGTCGAGTTCACCAAAGGTGCACCACAGTCCGATGACATTACGATGATGGTGGTGAAAGTGGTGTGAAAAGCGGAACGCGAAATTCGAAACGCGGACCGGGGGTTGAAAAGACCTAGAACGCAGATGAAAGTCTGTGGATTTGGCGGTACGGTGATCGCTCATCCCAGACTCCGTCACTTCATTCCTCCGCAGGGACCTCTCGTTGACTGTCACCCCACATTTCAATAGATTCAATCCAATATTATCCCCTAATGGGCAATACCATCAACGCACATACGATGAAACACGGAGAGATTCAGCGCCGTGTTGGTGATTTCATTTCAGCTTTACATTCCATGCAACCCGAAACACGGGGAACGTATAACCGGTCGCTACGGGAGTTTGTCCGTTGGGTGGAAACCGAAGGTGAATTCCGGTTCAGCCCGGAAGAGGTTGAGCGATACAAGCAATATCTCGCTGATGAAAGACACTTGGCAAATACCTCGGTTTCCACGTATCTCACCGCATTGCGTTGCTTTTGCCAGTATCTGGTGGTGCAAGGCATTCTGCTTGAAAATCCCGCACGAAGCATTGGTGGGTCCGCAAGGCCGGAGGCGCATTCACGACAACCGATTTCCGGCGAAGATATCGACCGATTGCTCTCGGTGATCTCACAGTCCGGTGAGCTAGGTTCTCGTGACTATGCAATTGTGCTTCTGATGCTGCGCTGTGGTTTATCCGAAATCGAAATCGTCCGTGCCGATATCAAAGACTATCAGGCCGACACATCCGACGCCATGATGAAAGTGCAAGGTAAGGGAAGGCGAGCAAAGGATGCAACGGTGACAATTCCGTCCGAGGTGAGAAGAGCGATGGAGGAATATCTCAGTCGTCGGGCTACCGAAGCTGGGGATGCACCGTTGTTCCGCAGCCTGGGTAACCGGACACACGGCATGCGGATGACAACGCGTGGAATTCGTGTTCGCATCAACGAGTATCTTGAAGCGGCTGGATTGAAACAGGGTCGCATTACACCACATTCCTTGCGGCACACCGGCGCGCTGATGAAGGTGAAACAGGGTGCAACAGTCGAAGAACTACAAACGCACTTGCGGCTTGGCACGGCGGCAACAATGATTTATTTCAACCAACTGTAAGATTAATTTTGACCCCACCCCAACCCTCCCCTTACTAAGGGGAGGGTGAGGGAGGGGTCGTGGAAAACAAATGGGTTACCCTTTTCAAACTATCGAACCGAGGTGGCAGGCATTCTGGGAAGAACAGAAGACCTTTCGCACATCAGACGATCCTGCAAAACCAAAGATGTATGTTCTCGACATGTTCCCGTATCCATCGGGTGCCGGGTTGCATGTCGGTCATCCTGAAGGATACACGGCCACGGACATTCTCTGCCGGTACAAGAGAATGCGCGGGTTCAGTGTTCTTCATCCGATGGGGTGGGATGCGTTCGGACTTCCGGCAGAACGCTATGCGATGACAACGAATATTCATCCCCGTGTTACCACGGAGCAGAACATCGCCACCTTCCGCCGGCAGATTAAGATGCTTGGCCTCAGCTACGATTGGGACCGGGAAGTTGACACAACCGATCCACAATATTACAAATGGACACAGTGGATATTCCTGCAAGTATACAATGCATGGTATGACAACCGTGTTCAGAAGGCCAGACCCATTGAAGAACTTGTAAGTGAGTTTGAAAAAGTCGGTTGCACGAAAATAGACTGCTCACTTTACTGCGACGACAGCGATTGTTGCTTTACTGCTGAGGGTTGGAAGAACATGACGCGGGTGGAGCGCCACAAGACACTTGGAAACTTCCGGCTGGCGTATATTGCAGAAATTCCCGTCAACTGGTGCGAGGCGCTTGGCACCGTGCTGGCAAATGAGGAAGTAGCCGAATGGACGGAGAAGGGCTATACCGTCGAACGTCGGCCCATGAAGCAATGGATGATGCGCATAACAGCGTATGCGGAGCGCTTGTTGGAGGACAGCAAAGAACTCGATTGGCCTGCGTCCACGGTCGAGCAGCAGCGCAACTGGATCGGGCGTTCGGAGGGAGCGGAGATTGATTTTTCGGTCGTTGGACGCGATGAGAAAATTCGAGTGTTTACAACTCGACCGGATACGATTTTCGGGGCGACTTACATGGTGCTTGCGCCCGAGCATCCGCTCGTCAACGTGATAACCACAGGAACAGCACGTGCGACTGTTGAAGCATACAAAACAGCGGCTGCCCTGAAAAGTGAAATCGAACGTGGCGCTGACAAGGCGAAATCCGGAGCGTTTACCGGTGCGTATGCGATGAACCCTGCCACGCAAACACAGATTCCGATTTGGATTGCCGACTACGTGCTCATGAGTTATGGCACCGGAGCGATCATGGCCGTTCCCGCACAGGATGAGCGCGATTGGGAGTTTGCGGAAGTCTACAACCTGCCGATCGTGCGAACAGTACAACCATCGGCCGGATTTGATGGGAAGGCATTTACGGGTGAAGGTCCGGCAATAAACAGTGACTTTCTTAATGGCCTGTCAATTAAAGAAGCAAAAGCCCGAAGCATTACCTGGCTTGAAGAGAAGGGCCTCGGCAAGGGAAGCACTACCTTCAAACTGCGTGACTGGCTCTTTTCGCGTCAGCGCTATTGGGGTGAACCGATTCCCATTCTCCATCTCAGTGATGGAACAATGAAGTCCCTGCCGGAAAGTGAGCTCCCGCTTCGATTGCCCGACTTGCAGAAATTTCAGCCCAGTGGTACCACGGAATCGCCGCTTGCTCTTGCAACGGATTGGGTGAACATTGTCGATAAAGAGACGGGAATGACAGGCCGCCGCGAAACCAACACCATGCCGCAATGGGCTGGCTCGTGCTGGTATTACCTCCGTTATCTTGATCCGAAAAATGATCAAACATTCTGTGACCCGGAAAAAGAACGTCGATGGATGCCCATTGATCTCTATGTTGGAGGCGCTGAGCACGCTGTGCTGCATTTGATGTATGCGAGGTTTTGGCATAAAGTGCTTTACGACCTCGGGCATGTCGGCACAAAAGAGCCGTTTACCCGGTTGCGTCATCAGGGAATCATCCTCGGAGAAGATTCGCGCAAGATGTCCAAATCGAGAGGCAATGTTGTCAATCCGGATGACATCGTGAAGGAGTACGGCGCCGATGCGATGCGGCTGTTTGAGATGTTCATGGGACCGTTGGAGGAAATGAAGCCGTGGAGTTCACGCGGTGTGGAAGGCGTCTCACGGTTTCTTAATCGTGTGTGGCGTTTGTATGTGACTGAAGATGGAATTCTCGATCCGAAGCTCAAGGACTCTGATGTGCCGGTGGAAATGGAACGGGTGTACCATTTCACTGTGAAGAAAGTGGGGGACGATATCGAGGGGCTCCGGTTCAACACGGCAATCTCCCAGATGATGATATTCGTGAATGAAGTTACCAAAACCGACATACGGCCTCGCCGGTTGTTGGAGCCATTCGTGTTGCTTGTTGCACCCTTTGCCCCGCATGTTGCTGAGGAATTGTGGCACAAGCTTGGACATACTACAAGTCTCACGTACGAGCCATGGCCAGCGTATGATGAAAGCAAGTTGCAACAATCGAGCGTAGAAGTGGTTGTGCAGGTAAATGGGAAGATTCGGTCCAAGCTCAGTGTTGCACTGGACATGCCGGAGGACGAACTGCGGACGCTTTCCCTGGCCGACGAGAATGTCCGCAAGTTCATCGAGGGCAAGAAGCTCGTGAAGTCAGTTATTGTGAAGAACAAGATCGTTAATCTTGTGGTGCAATAGTATGGCGAAGCTCTCTGTGGTACTGACCACGCTGAACGAGGAACGAAACATACGCCGCTGCCTGGACAGTGTGCGGTGGGCCGATGAAATTGTGGTGGTGGATTCATTCAGCAGAGACCGAACCGATGAGTTGGCAAAAGCATACACGCAACGTGTTTATCAGCATGAGTATCCGGGTTCAAGCCGGCAGGTTGAGCGTGGCATTCAGTATGCCACGCACGAATGGATTCTTGTAATTGATGCCGACGAGGAAGTCACTCCAGAGCTTGCCGCAGAGTTGAGGAATGCAATTGCGCTGAACAATGAGATTGTGGGCTACGAGCTCCTTCGGAAGCCGTATGCATTCGGAAAGTGGATTGGGCATGGTGGCTGGTTCCCTGATTATCAGTTCAGGTTGTTCCGCAAGGATGGCTATCGTGCGAATCATGAAGAGGTGCATGGCGGGTTTGAACCGACAGGACAAAAGGGAAGGATCGACGCGCTTCTTCTCCATCACACGTACGAGACCATTTATTCATACGTCGAGAAGATGAATGACTATACCTCGCTTCAGGTTTCGAATAAACTCAAAGGCGATCCAACCCTCCATCCAAAATGGTATAATTTAATTCTCAGTCCGGTGTCGCACTTCTTCCGGATGTTTCTATCGAAGAAGGGTTATCGGGACGGTTTTCACGGATTCGTGCTTGCACTTCTTGATGCAACATATTCAATGTTGCTCTATGCCAAGATATGGGAATATCGGATGCGTGAAGCGGAGGGTGCGGGGCGACTTCCCCCCATTAACAACATGGAACTCAACAAGCTGAAGCACAAAGCATGAGCATCTATCGACGAGTGCTGATGTATCTTCGCCCGTATCGGGGACGTCTTGCGCTTTCCATCCTCTGTTCGATTCTCTTCTCGATTTTCAGCGGGCTCTCGATCTATCTCATTATCCCGTTGCTTGAAACTCTGTTCGCTCAACCCACTCCCGTCAGTCAGTCTCAGGCAATTCAACAAAACTCCTCCATCCTTCCGGAAACTTTGCTCAGTGCCAAACAATCTCTGGAAGAGGCATTCCGTAACTGGATTTTCTCCGGTGGGGTTGAGGATGCGTTGTTCAATATTTGCATCGTCATCGTCGTCGCCTTCTTTCTCAAGAATCTCTTCGGGTATATTCAATCCAACCTGATGACGTATGTCGAACAGGCGCTTGTGCGGGATCTGCGAAGCCATCTCTACAGTCATCTTCATCTGCTGCCCCTCGCGTATTTTTCCAACGAACGCACCGGCAATCTCATCTCACGAGTGATCAATGATGTTAATGTGGTGAACTCGGGTATCTCTGCAACGTTTTACACGCTCATCCGGGAACCGTTGCTGGTGCTCGTCTATCTCACGATTGCGCTCGTTCTGAGTTGGAAGTTGACATTGATTGCGTTCATTGTCTTTCCTCTTGTTCTGCTTGTGATTGCATTGGTAGGAAGGCGGGTCCACAAGGAGAGTGGTCAGGTGCAGGAGCGGATGGCTGATCTTACCTCTGTGCTTCATGAAACGATCACGGGCGTCAAGGTGGTGAAGGCGTTCGGGATGGAGGAATTTGAGACGAAGAAGTTTTTCAAGGAGAACACGAGCTACTTCCGTACCGTCCTGAAGATCACCAAGATTCGGAATCTCTCCTCGCCGACAACGGAGTTCCTGAGCGCGCTAGCGGGAGGCGCAATCATCTGGTACGGCGGCATGCAGGTGCTTTCCCACGAAAGCATGAAAGCAAGTGAGTTTCTCGGATTCCTCTTTGCCATTTTTCAGCTCATGCCTCCAATTAAAGAATTGAGCAACGTGAACAACCGCGTCCAGGAGGCAACGGCGGCAGGGAAGCGGGTGTTCGAGATTCTTGACACGCAACCGAATATCCGGAACGTAGAAAGTCCGGTCAAAGTGTATGACTTTGTTTCCCAGATTGAATTCAAGAACGTCTCGTTTGTCTATGACAAGGGAGACATTGTCCTTGCCGATATCAATCTCTCCATCAAGAAGGGAGAGGTGGTGGCGATCGTCGGGCCGAGCGGCAGTGGTAAATCAACACTCGTTGACCTTGTCTCGCGCTTTTATGATCCAACGTCCGGCAGCATAGTTGTGGACAGTGTTGACCTTCGGCTGATTGAACTCAAGTCATTACGGGATATGATCGGGATTGTCACGCAAGAGACAATCCTTTTCAATGACACGGTCAGGAATAATATCGCGTACGGGTTGGATGACTGTCCGATGGAACGGGTGATTGCAGCCGCAAAGGCGGCAAACGCGCACAACTTCATACAGGAAATGCCGAACGGTTACGACGCGGTGATTGGCGAGCGTGGAGTGAAGATTTCGGGTGGAGAGCGGCAACGGCTCGCACTCGCACGGGCGATTCTTAAGAATCCGCCGATTCTGATTCTTGATGAGGCAACATCGGCGCTTGATACCGAATCGGAAATTCTGGTTCAAGAAGCCATCGAACGCCTGATGTCAGGAAGAACATCGATCGTTATCGCCCATCGTTTATCCACGGTGCAACATGCCGACCGAATCGTCGTGCTCGAAGGGGGGAGAATTGTCGAGAGTGGCAGGCACAAGGAGCTTCTGAGCAACACAAAGGGACTCTATAAGAAATTGTATGATATGCAGTTCAGAGTGTAGTGATGGACCGAGAGATCATTCACGACGATATGGCCCAACAGAGTAAGCTGCGCAATGTGCTTTTCGTGTTGATGGGAGTATTCATTCTCTCCATCTATTTTTCCATTGCAGTCAACTCACTGGCTCTTGGGCTGATAGCAATCACCTGGATTGCATTAATGGTGGTTGAACGGAGAAAGCTAATTGTTCCAACTCCGCTGGATTATTTCTTTCTCGCCTACGTGATTGTGGAGTTGATTTCCTCCGCACTCTCTTACAATCCGGCCCAGTCATTTCTCTTCTCAAAACGATTGTTGCTCATTGGAATCGTCTATTTGTTTGCCTCGTTTGTCACTACGGAAACACGGGCAAAGCAGATGGTCGCAGTTCTGCTTGGCGGCGCGGCCTTGCTGGGCATCTTTGGCGTTCTGAAATTGCTCTTCGGAAGCGCCGAGGAGAATATACGACTGAGCATTTTTCAGTTCTATATGACAACCGCCGGACAAACAATGATGGGAATGCTGTTATTCCTTCCCTTTGTGATTCATCCGGCCACACCGATCCGCATCCGGTTACTTGCCTTGCTCGGGCTTTTGCCGGTCGCCATATCCTTATATGCAACTGTCACCCGCGGGTCGTATCTTGCTGTTGCAGCGGGTATTCTCTTTATCGCCCTTGTACGGAACAGAAAACTTCTGATACCATTGATACTGCTCATTGTTCTCGTCGTGCTCTTTGCGCCACCGTATGTCGAGAGCCGGATCATGAGTATCTTCGATGTGCATCACGTCGAGAATGCCTCGCGCATCATGCTCTGGAAAACAGGCATGCGTATGTTTCTCGATTACCCTGTCTTCGGCATTGGTGACATTGACATGCACGAGTTGTATCTGAAATACATGGACCCTAATGACCCGGCGCAGCACGGTCACTTTCACAACATTCTCATCCAGTTTCTTGTGACGCTTGGGGCGGTGGGATTCATGGTTATCGTAGCGATGTTTGTCAGGATATTTCAAACGGAGTGGAGAATCTACCAGCGGTTCAAGAGTGATTGGTTCAGAGGCTCATTTGCACTTGCAGCCCTTGCGGTGTTTGTGGGCCTCCAGGTGAACGGTCTCACCGAATGGAGCTTTGGAGATCAGGAAGTGGTTACGCTATTCTGGACGACACTCGGACTCACCCTGGCAATTGGTAAAGTGAACGCATTGGGACAGCACGCGGCAATATGATGGCAACCCTCTCCGTCATTACCTTGGCTCTCAATGAGGAACACAACATCGGCGATTGCCTTGCAAGCGTCAGTTGGGCGGATGAGCGCATCGTTGTTGATTCGGGAAGCACTGATGCCACGGTGGCGACGGCAAAGCGCCACACGGAAAAGGTGCTGACGGTTGAATGGCGTGGATACGGTGCAACCAAGAACCTTGCGCTACAGCAGGCGACTTCCGATTGGGTACTCTGGCTCGA
>CAZIHJ010000084.1:8937-13830 GCA_964538485.1 uncultured Chitinophagales bacterium
GTGTATGACCTGACGATCCGACCGGCATTTCAGTTTGTCAAGATGTTTCTTCTGCGGCGGGGACTTCTGGACGGACTTGAGGGGTTTATCCTTGCCGTTGTATCTTCAGCATATGTATTCGTAAAGTATGCAAAGCTCTGGGAACTTGAATGGAAGGAGAAACGCCATGGATGAAAAAGTAAAGCAGGAGATGATGTTTGCCCAACTGGTGTATATGTTCCATGCCGCGGCAATGCACCAACTCGGCAAGTTGAAAAATCCGATTACTGACAAGATAGAACGTGACCTCGCGGCAGCGCAGGGAACGATCAACCTGCTGGAGATGATCCAGGTGAAAACCAAAGGCAACCTCTCGGGGGAAGAGGACAGGATGCTCTCAAGTCTTTTAATGGAATTGCGCCTGAACTACGTTGATGAGGCAAACAAACCCGATCCCGTCCCAAAGGCAGAAGGGACTGAGCAAGCATCATGACGTTCGGGATCGTCGGGAACATGGAAAAGTCCGGACTGCGTGAGGCAGTCGAACGATTGGTTATCCAATTGGAGCAACACTCGATCAGGTACATCATGGATGCGGGGATTGCAGAAGTTTTTGGCCACCGCAAGAAAAGTACGTATGGTAGTGTTGAAGATGCGACGGTACAGTCTGATATTGTTGTTGCGTTTGGCGGTGATGGGACAATACTCAATGCTGCACGACGTGTCGGCGCGAGGGGAATTCCGATTCTCGGGGTGAATCTCGGAAAGCTCGGGTTTCTTGCAGAAGTTGCTCCGGATGAAATGGAGAAGGCGATAGGCCAGATCATCTCGAAGAACTACATCGTTGAAGACCGGCTGGTTCTGGAAGGGAACTTGTCCAACGATCCCGCGCGAAAGATGTTTGCGGTGAACGATATTGTGATCGACAAATCCCGTTCACCCCGACTGATTGATCTTGAGACGCACATTAATGGCGTGTTTGCCGTAAACTATCGGGCTGATGGCGTGATTATCTCGACACCAACGGGGTCAACCGGCTATGCACTCTCCAGCGGGGGGCCAATTGTTACACCGACCAGTGCAGTCATCGGTATTACCCCGATTTCGCCGCACACACTCAGCGGGCGTCCGTTGATTATTCCGGATACCGCGACAATCCGTGTTGTTGTTGATGGAGATGTTGAGGAAGTTATGATTGCGACCGACGGTCAGGTGGAGTCGTTTCAGAAACCGCCGGTGGAGTTGCAGATAAAGAAGGCGGCGTATACGTTGAAGCTCGTGAAGCTTACGGATCACTCATACTATGATGTTCTGCGTGCGAAGCTCTTCTGGGGAAAAGACGCCAGGTCGGTGTAGTCTGGCCACACTCAAACGAAAACACTAGTTATTTCTTGCCCCCTCGGCAATCCATGTTCTAATTCCGTTGATCTGGTTTTGGTTCAGGGGGTTTCGATTCAAAGGCATGGTTGTGCCAAGTCGACCTTCTATTCGCAACACGAGGATACTCTGGTCGGGAGCGCCTTCGACAACCACTTGGGGATTCGCAAAGATCACATTTGTGTGTGAAGTGAGCTTGACCCTGTCCGGAATTGCATCATCATGGCAACCCGAGAGTGCGCATGTTTGATTAAAGAGAATCTGCACGTGTTGCGAATAGCTCACGCCGGTCACCGGAAACACGACATTGGACGGACTCCCCTCATCTCCGGCAATATCATCCTTACAACTCGTTGCCGTCATTCCCAGTACGAATAGAACGAAAAGTCCCTTCACCATACCCATTTGTGTCATGCAGTAACCGTTCCCTCCTGATGCTGTTCCAGGTACAACGCCCCGTACATGTATGCCGAAACGAGGTGTGAATACATGATCGTAAAGAATATACCCACGATGAACACCACAATCCCGACGGCAGAGAAATACTGTATACCTATTGCTATGAGTGCAACAATCAAGGTGTTGGACCAGTTCCTCTTAAACTCCGTGACAATTGAGGAAATGTCGAATGCGTCGCCAATGCGCTCGTGTTCAGCGAACCGATACGTGATTATTGGCATCAGAATGTACAAGGCCAGCGTATAGGGAACGGTAAGGAACAGGAAACCCATGCCGAACAACCCGGCGAAAATACCGCCAGGGTCCCCTTCACCCCTGAGACTGCTCAGGATTGTCATGACGATAAATGGCACATACAGGATGAGAATTGGTATGCAATAGACGAAATACACTACACAGAACTTGAACCCAAGCACAAGTTTGACGCCGATGTCGTCCCATTCAGGAAGGGGATTGGGATCCTTGCGCATCACACGTTGAGTGACTTGCACGAAGTAGCCGACAAGAATGAAGAGACCAATGACAACAATCGTGAGCAACATGAACACAGCCCCGAGAATGAACTTCGATACCCACGATTTATCCCGAAACGGAAAACTAAATGCCTCGCCGAGCTGGTTCATTTATGAACTCCGTTGTTACTGTTTGCCTGGATGTCGGTCACCCGTCCCTCCACACCTGTCGTAACGACCGGGTTTTTTATGAGATATTCTATCAACGCATCACGGTCAACGACATTCAGGTTATTGAGGACGACTGTTTCCTGAAGGCCAAAGATCTTATCAAGATGTCCTGAGACGTAATTGTTAGTGACGACCGAGTACGTTGCTTCCGGCTCATAGTCCCGCCCCGAGACCTTAACCGCAATGACTTTTTCGCCCGTTGGTTTTGATGAATCGAAAACGTACGTCAATCCTGAAACCTGCTCGAATTCCCCTTTATGTTCGGCCTGCCACTCCAACATGGCTTTCAATTGTCGGCCCGTGACATTAAACGTCACGAGGGTGTTTCCGAAGGGATTCATCTCCCATATGTCACGCTTTGTAATAGGGCCGGGTTGCATGTCTTTGCGCAGGCCTCCGGAGTTCATGAAGGCGATCTGCGTGCCGGCCTTCTGGCGGAAAACATCTGCCTGCCAATTGCCGACGTTGCTCTCCGAGGTAAAGCTCCTCTTCCATTCCACGTTGAGTGTACCGATTGTTTCGCCAAGCGCCTTGTCGGCAAGTGTTTCGAGTCTGGCCACAACTGCAGCGACTGCGGAATCAGGAATATGGACATCGGCTTTGGTTTCGATCAACTTACCCGTGTATGTGCGAACCGAGTCGCCGATGAGATCGACTGTGAGTTGCAGCTGACCCACATATCGGCCACGGCTTCCGGCTTGCACAACTATCGTTTTATTTTTTTTGATAGGGGTAAACAAGGGAAGGTGAGTATGTCCGCCGATGATGACATCGATACCGTTTGTGCGAGATGCGAGCATCGTATCTTCCTCGACTCCCATATGACTCAGTACAATCACGAGATCAACGTGTTCCTGGTCTCGGAGCCTTTTTATATGCGTCGATACAACACTATCCATATCCAGAAGCCGCATGCCTTTCAGCGTTCCCTTCATAGTCAGTCCGTCGAGGTCGGGAGGGAGAAGTCCGATAAGACCGAGCTTCATCCCATCCACGGTCTTCACAAGCGACGATGCTGCGAATGTCGACCCGCTCGTTGAATCATACAGGTTCGAGGCAAGTACGGGATAGCGTGCTGAGCGGAGGTTCTTGCGCAACTCATCAATACCGTAATCGAACTCATGATTACCGAGCACCATGGCATCGGGCTGAATCATGTTCATGAGTTCGACCTGGGAGGATCCCAGGGTAATGCTTGAGATCGGCGTTCCCTGAAAATCATCACCTGCATTGAGGAGAATCGTGTTTTCCTTGCCGCGTCCCAGTGTATTCATATAGGCCAGCATGGTAGCCGACCCGCCGACTGAGTAAGTCTGTTTCGTTCCGGTTGCCGAGTCTGTGCGCGTTACCTGGAAGGGAAGATTCTGCGCGTGAAAATCATTCCAGTGCAGGATATTCAGAGAGGCCGTGGTGCGTTGTACTTCCGGCCCGGTTGAACACCCGGCGCACACACTGAGGGCAAGGAAAAGGAAAGCAAGTCTGTGTTTATTCATTACAGAGGTTTATAGGGTAGGGATAGAGAGGAACAAAGTGAACTTTGTGTGTGGAGCTGAGGGGGATCGAACCCCTGGCCTCGTGAATGCCATTCACGCGCTCTCCCAGCTGAGCTACAGCCCCATTGAGTACATCAGATGGCTTCAAATATAGCCAATAGCTCTGGAAAAGTCAACGAAGTCTTGGAAGGGGTAGTGTCATGATTCAACATAAGACATTATCCTAGAACAACAATCCCTCAGTCACCCCAATCTGCCACGCAAGAAAGAGTCCGAAGGCAACGCTTATTACCCCCGAGCATCCTCTGACCAGATCGTGGATACGCTCCGACGCGTTCGCCGTGATAACAAACGGAACGCTGAGGAGCGTGCTCATCACCAGCATCCCCGTAATCGAACCAACCCCAAATACACCGATGTAGACAAGTCCGAGCATTGTGGACTGTATTGTCGTGAGTACCACAAGCATCAGGGCTGCACTGCCGGCCATGCCGTGCACCAAGCCGATAAGCACCGTGCGTTTGTTGTTGCGTCCGTGCGTGAGTGCATCGTGCCACCAACGTTTTGAGAATACATTGTGGGAATGTGCCTGAGCATGCTCATGCTGCCTGGTATCTTGTGCGGAATGAGAATGTATGTGAATGTGGATATGACTGCCGTGCGTATGCTTGTGTACGTGGATGGTATCGCCTCGAAAGACCTTCCACAGAACATTCGCACCAAGTCCAATGATCATCATTGCAACGAGGAACTCGAGCGAGAGGGCAAGTGTGTCAGGAATCCGGATGTCCAAGGCGAGCACGAGAAGTCCGGCAACAAGCAGCGACGCCGTATGGCCGATACCCCACAGGATTCCCACGATTGACGAACCGAGAAATCCTTTTTTCTCACTGACCATCGTA
>CAZIHJ010000085.1:0-8516 GCA_964538485.1 uncultured Chitinophagales bacterium
ATTATGTCCGCGGATGACGATCTCTCCGCGTTGTCCCTCATCCAGTTCATGTCCCTGGTCATCGTGGATTGCCATGTCGTTTACCGGCAGAGGAACACCAATGGATGGAAAACCATGTTTTGAAAGCCACATCTTGTGTTCGCCGCGTGACAGGTCAATCGGAAGGAAACAGGAATAGCATGTAGTTTCCGAAAGGCCGTATCCGTGTACTATCGGGATCATGAACTCATGCTCAAATTTGAGAGCGAGTTCGACTGTCAATGGTCCGGCGCCACAGATGATGTGACGGACGTGGCCGAGTTTGTATTGTGAGATGTTCAGGTTTGCGTGCAGGAGGAATTGGAGAATGGTGGGAACAACGCTCACGACATTCACCATTTCTATACTTATGCGCTCAAAAAACTTGTCTGCATGGAATTTATGGTTGAGCACGACGCCGCCGCCGGAGTAGAGAGGAGTCATGAGTGTGACGACGATACCATTGACGTGGTGAATCGGCAGAACGCACATCATGCGTTGGTCTTCGGAGAGGCGATGCCACTCCGCTATAGCCATCGCATCGGCGAGCAGATTGTGCTGCATGAGGACAACGCCCTTTGGGTTGCCGGTGGTCCCGGAAGTATAAACAATGAGGGCTTCATCATGCAGATTGGGAGAACGGACCACCTTGACGTTCGCCGGTTGTTTTGCAATGTCAGCTTCATAGTGAGCGAGTTGGGGGTCTGCTCGTTTTCCCACCTGGACCAGAATCAAAGAAGAATGGATCTGTGAAAGAATTCCTTTCATCCGGTCGAGAAACTGGTCTCGCACAAAAGCCACTTTGCAACCGGAGTCCTGGAGCATATAGGCAATGCGACGGTCATCCTCGCCGACATTGATGGGAACAACAACAGCCCCGACAACAAAGGCGGCATAATACTGCACCACAGCATCGTAGTGGTTAAACGAAACTGTCGCTATCCTGTCGCCGATTCCAATCCCATGACCGATAAGGAGGTTGGCTGTTTTGCACACCTCTTCGTGGAAATCTCGATACGAAAACTCCCTCCGTTGTCCCGCATCGCCATAGTAAATGAGAAAAGGTTTTTGTTCATACCGGTCTGCCTGTACTTCAAGGAGTTCACCGATATTACGGTAGGGGACCATTGGTTCGGTGGGAGGCACTCCGGAAACAGTTTGCGCCTCAATGATCTTTTCCAGGAGAAGCTGGGGGAGTTCGGACATAGTGATGTGCAGGACTGAGTTGGCTCAGATCGTCAATGACATCATAGAGACAATTGTGTTGGACATGGGCTGTTGAAGGTGTGCCATTGGAACAGCAACTACTTATCCATCCAACTTTTCCAGTAATCCTTCCACTCGGCACTCTCCCCGGCAGGCAGGACATTAATGGGGTTGAGGCCATCCAACATTACAGCATATTCATCCGTGCGGGTTTTCTTGCTCTGATTTGCCAGGGCCTTGGGATGTGGTCCGTGGTGAATGCCCCTTGGGTGAAGCGTCACCATGCCGGGCTTGATATCCTGTCGACTGAAAAAATCGCCATCATGATAGAAAATGAACTCATCGTAGTCTGTGTTACGATGGAAGAAGGGGACCTTCAAGGCCTCCGGATCTTCCTCAAGGGGTCGTGGAAGAAAACTGCACACAACAGCGCCTTCTGTGACAAACGTCGTGTGCGCACTTGGCGGCAGATGGGCTCGATGACTGAGTATCGGCCGTATGTCGCGCATATTGAGTTTCCAAACGGTGAGGTCACCTTTCCATCCTATTACATCAATGGGATTAAAAGGGTAGACGACAGAGGAGAATTCATCATCCACTTTGATACGGATCTCCCATTCGTTCCTGTCATCCAGATTGGGAGAAGGGTCCGGTGTGATGATCACACCGGGATCGTACAGGGCGTGTTGACCAATGAGCCCCTTTTCGGGCTGCTCAAACTCGGCACGGGATTGAATGATGAGGAAGAAATTATCTTTTGTCTTTGGAATGACGCGGTACGTCACCGCGCGGGGAATATTAATATAGTCACCCTTCTCGAACGATAAGGGGCCGAAATCCGTTTCGATGATACCTTCGCCCCGGTGAACAAAGTACAGCTCATCGCCATCCGCATTACGGTAGTAGAACGGCATCGGATCGGTGCGTCGTGAAACGTAGAGCTTTACATCGTTATTGCCAAGGAATGCCACAGGGGATCCTTTCGGATCGTGCTGGTCTGTGGGTTGAAGCTTGTTGCAATCAATACAGTGTGGGCGAAGCTTCCCCTCAAACCTGATCCAGGCGGTAGGGGGGTTGGCGTGATAAAGGTGAGCCGACTTGCCGGAGAACCCTTTCCGGCCATGCTCTTCCTCGAACGTTCCTTCCGGTAGACCCACATGGGCTTGTTGTGCGATCTTTCCTTTTTTCAAGGGATACATATAAGAGTCTCTCCGGCGTGAAATGCTATCAAGAGTAGAACAGAACTTGCTGATAATAAAAAGAACTTCGAGATGGGAATCAACCCCCGGACGTTCAGTTCGTCTTCATAATGAACGAAGCAATCCCCTTTTGAGAGATTGCTTCGTATCCGTTCCAGGTGTTTGAAAATCGCTATTTCAGCAGAATGAACCTTCTTGTCTCCACCGACTTACCTGCTTCAAGGCGATAGAAGTACACGCCTCCGGCCAATGTCGATGCGTCGTATTGAATTGAGTAGAGACCGGGCTTCTGGACTTCATTGATAATTGTCCGTACCAACTGGCCGGTGAGATTATATACCTTTAATGTCACCCGGTCAGTACCTGTTATCGAGTACTTTATTGTTGTTGACGGGTTAAAAGGATTGGGATAATTCTGCCTGAGTCCAAAGGAAAGAGGTTGCAGGTCTTCGGACACCCCGAGTGCGACGTCAACCTGGACAGCATCTGTGTAGTTCACAGTGCCATCAAGATCGATTTGCTTCAATCGGTAGTACCAGCTTCCGGGTGAGGCGTGGTGATCTGTGAACGTGTACGCGTGCGGTTCAATGGTTGTACCGTTACCGGGCACGAAACTGTTCGCCAGGGTCTGGAAATCCTGATCGGCTGCTAACGACTTCTGGACTTCAAACCCGTAGTTGTTTGTCTCGCTCACCGTCATCCAATTCAATTGTACTCTCTGTGCATCGAGAGCAACAGCGGTGAAATTTGCAAGCTGAATAGGAAGGGTCCCGTCGTAAGTGATCGTCATTTGCAGCTCGGACAGACCTTGCTCTGTATTTGTAAAGTTACCATTGCCAGACATGGCTACATTGACAATGATTCCTCCAAAAAGGTCTCTGAGAGTCCCAGTGACGCCCGCAGGAAGGTTCCAGGCAAAGTTAATCGTTGTCTGACCGGTCGCAAGTTGCCACTTTAGTCGGTGAATTCTTGGTCCTATGGTCGATGCGTTGCCCTCGCGGTAGTCCTTTGCCATTCCCTGAAAGGATGGTGGGAGATTGACGTGCTGCAGCGTGAACCGTACGTCGAAGGTACCAGTTGGCGGCGGTGGAGGTAACTCAGCTTCAGACAGGGACGTGTCTTTGCCATCTGTTGCGATGGGATCAAGCCCAAAAGTCAGTACACGACTCGTTCCACACGTTACTGTCAGTTCCAGCTCAACATCAGGAGTTTCTGCAAGCGCCATTGTGCTTGCGCAAACCCCAATCAAAACAATAAGTAGTTTCCTCATAGAATGTATCCTTCCCCCCTGATAGACAGTTGATTATTTGCTTCCTGATAAGTGTTGTTCGTCATGTGATTCCGGCGCGGGTGAGGCGTCGAGAATCAACATTCCGCCTTGATCCGCTTTCACCCAGTATCCTTTTCCAGGTTCAATGACGGTCGTTGTGAAGTATCCATCATTGAAGCCGTAAATCGGTGTTGTAATGATTCCGGCCGGAATGGTGACAATCGACGACACCGGGACGGGATCTGTTATTGAACCGATGATATTCCAACCCCCTTCGACAACAATCGTATCTCGTTCCCGGGCGAATCCGTTGAGAGGAATCGTTTCGAGCGCGTCAAACTTCAACCAATATCCCGGCCTGTTCTTTAGTGTGTCTTTGATTGTATATCCATTGAGTGAATCATACGCGAACGCAAAGGAGGTGGCAGAAGGGAAGAGCGTTGTTTTGCGATAGTCGCTGACAGTGACGGGGACCGAGACGAGGTTCCAGCCGGTGTCGGCAACAACATTGGCTGTGACACTCTGTGGTGTTATGGAGAAGACAGAGTTGCTCTGGTCATTCAATGTCGGGTTGCCGGAATTGCTCACACGAACCTTGCATTGGGAGGATGCCGGTCCGGTAACAAGCCAGTCAAAAGAGAGAGCGCTTGCCGGTGTGCTATCCACAATTGTTTCCCAGGCAGTTCCGTTGTTCCGGGTAAGTTCAATCTTGACAGTCGGAAAACCGCTTGCTGTCCAGGTGATCTGTTGAACCGTATTCACCTGATAGCTTTCCCCGCCGTTGGGTGAAACAAGCGAAACCGCGACATTCGGCTCTCCACCAGTGGTTGTTCTCAAAATAACACCGCCCGAACCAACGACCGTACCCGTCAGTTGATCAGAGAAAGATACCTCCTTGAGGTTGGAGGAAGTACCGCTGACTTGCGGTATCCACGTTGTGCCGCCATTGGTGCTTCGGAGGATGGTTCCGGCATCTCCCACAGCATAAGCATTGTTTGCATCCACCATGATTACTGATGTGAGGTTTTGCGTCGTGCCGCTGTTCTGGCTTACCCACGTGGATCCTCCGTTAGTTGTTTTCAGAATAGTCCCGGTTGATCCGACAACGAGGCCATTATTTTGATCAATGAATGAGACACCAAACAGTGTTTGAGTGACGGTGCTATTCTGGGCGACCCATGAGGAACCCCCATTGGTTGTTTTCAGAATCGTACCGGCGGAGCCGATCACTGTGCCAATGGTCTGCGTGATGAAATCAACTTCGAAGAGTTGTGCCGAAACGCCGCGCAATGCTACCCAGGAGGCACCCGAATTCGTGGATCGAAGGATATTGCCACTCAACCCGACAACGGTTCCCACTGAATTGCTTGAGAATGATATCCCCCGAAGATTTCCAGTGGTCACCGCTGGCAGGGTGGTCCAGTTCGTGCCAGAGTTCGTTGTTCGCAACATCGTCCCGCCATTACCGACGGCAATCCCGGAGTCAACGTCCCGGAAATCAACGCCATAGAGATCAGTGGCGGTATTACTGTTTTGGGTGAACCATACGGTTCCACCATTTGTTGTCCTCAGGATCTTTCCTGCTTCGCCGACAATGGTGCCGACTTGAGCGTTTGACAACAGCACTTCGTACAGTGTGAGGGTCGTTCCGCTGGTCTGGCTTGCCCATCCCTGAGCAAATGCATTAGTCTGACCGATGAGAATCATCGCCACTAGCGCCAGGACTGTCTTCCCCATGGCTCCCTCCTTCATCCAAGAATACTTGATTCTATGATTTATCATTGATTATAAATTTCCTCGAAGTGCCTGTTCACGTTCAATTGCTTCAAATAGTGCCTTGAAATTCCCCTTGCCAAAACTGCGGCTGCCTTTGCGTTGAATGACCTCATAAAACAACGTCGGTCTGTCTTCAACGGGTTTTGTGAATATCTGCAACATGTATCCCTCGTCATCACGGTCAACAAGGATGCCGAGGTGTTCAAGTGTTTCAATCGGTTCATCAATATGGCCAACCCTCTGTATCAACTCGCGATAATATGCGCCCGGCACACGAAGGAAGTCCACGCCTTGATTCCTCATTTTTCCAACAGTCTCGATGATGTTGTCTGTCGCCAATGCAATGTGTTGTACACCGGGGCCTTTATAAAAATCGAGATACTCTTCAATTTGTGATTTGCGTTTCCCGGCTGCGGGCTCATTGATCGGGAACTTGATTCTGCCGTTGCCGTTTGCCATTACCTTTGACATGAGAGCTGAGTATTCGGTACTGATATCTTTATCATCGAAATGTTGGTAGAGCCGAAATCCCATTACGTCCGCATAGAACTTTACCCATGCATTCATCTGTCCCCACCCCACATTGCCCACCATATGGTCAATGTACTTGAGGCCCACCGGACGGGAGATAATGTCAGCACCTTCCACCGGCACAAAACCGGGCATAAATACTCCGGAATAATTCTTGCGTTCAACGAAGGTATGTATTGTATCCCCGTATGCAGCTATTGCTGACACCTTAATCTCGCCATATTGATCCTTCCGTACTGTGGGCGCCATCACACTCACGCCGCCACGTTTTGTGGTCTCATAATGCGCAGATTCGGCATCATCCACCCAGAGCGCAATATCGTGCACGCCGTCTCCGTGCGTCCTGATGTGCTCTGCTATTGTATTATCCGGTTGCAGGGGAGTGGTAAGAACAAGCCGGACCTTATCCTGCATGAGGACATATGACGCGCGGTCGCGAACACCCGTTTCCGGGCCACAATACGCAACGAGTCTGTGACCAAACGCAGACCGGTAATAATGGGCTGATTGCTTTGCATTTCCAACATAAAATTCCACGTAATCCGTTCCGTTGATCGGCAGGAAATCCGCTTGCGGGTCCGCGGACACATTCTCTTTGAAACCTTGCATGAATACTCCTCAGAAATGCGATTAGTCTAATTTTGAAGAACTGACAGCGGTCTCAATGGAACGGAGCGCGGCGAGGAACTCAATGTTTTCGTCTCTCGCACCAACGCTCACTCGCAAACAATGGGGGAGACCGAACCCCTTGAGTGGTCGCACAATGATACCTCGATGCAGAAGATCCTGATACATGTTGTCAACTTCACTTTCATTCTCTAAAGGAATCATAAGAAAATTTGCATCGGTGGGCACAACTGTGTAGCCCAGGTCTTGTATTCCCGGAACGAGAATCCTCAGACCCTCGGCGTTTACTTCCAGAGTCCGATGCAGGAATGACGTGTCCTTCAGCGCACCTATCCCGGCGGCCTGTGCAAGCGAACTTGGCTCGAAAGGGAGTTTAACCTTCAGGAGATTCGCAATCAGCGCTTCATGTGCAAATCCATATCCGATCCGGATGCCGGCGAGGCCGTAGACTTTTGAGAAAGTTCTCAAGGTGATGACATTGTCGTACCGGTAGTGCATCGAGTCCGGGTACTTCGGATTGTCCTTTGCATACTCAAAGTATGCTTCATCAAGAATGATGAGAACGTGGGGTGGAACCGATTTCATGAAGTGATCGAACTCGATCTTCGTAAATATCGTCCCCGTGGGATTATTGGGATTCGCAAGATAGATGATTTTCGTCCGGTCAGTAATCGCAGCGGCAATTGCCGGCAGGTCGTAGTGATAGTCTCGCAATGGTACGGTGTGCATGGCAATCCCGCGCGAACGGGCAAGTACGTAGAATCCAATGAACGTTCCTTCGGATGTCAGTACTTCGTCGTCATCGCAGAGGAATGTGCGGATGATGTTTGACATGATTCCTTCTGATCCGCTTCCCGCAATAACGTTTCGTGGGGAAAGGTCAAACCGTTCGGCCAATACCTCACGCAAATCCAATCCACCATTCGGATATAGATGAAGATCACTAATGTGCTTTTGCATTTCGTCAAGGGCGAGGGGGGAAGGGCCGAGGGGATTTTCGTTTGATGCGAGCTTGACTACACGTTCGATCCCCAGTTCTCTTCGTAATTCGGCACTGGGTTTCCCGGGCTTGTATGGCTCAAGCGATTCGATGTAGGACGGAACAAGACGCATGAAAAAAGTAACTCAGTGGGGGATAATTGATGCAAAAGATATGAAACACGGCTCCGAAATGCAAGGAATGCAGTGTCACCTCCTTGACATTCCCCATGCATTTCGCTACAATCTGCGCCGTCGACCAACACCGCGAAAGAATGGAGTGCAATGATTCCTCTGAGAGACACGATCAAATCAAGAACAATCCCATTTGTTAATTATTTTTTAATATGTACCTGCGGGATCGTCTTCTTCTATGAGCTATCGCTCGGCACTCAACTCGAACCCTTCTTCCACCGCTTCGGAGTTGTTCCGGAAGAGGTCGCTGGAGTTTGGAGTCGCCAGGGATCTCTTGACTTGAGGCCAATCATCACGTTGGTCACGTCGATGTTTCTCCACGCCGGCTGGATGCACTTGCTTGGGAATATGTTGTTCCTGTACGTTTTCGGCGATAATGTTGAAGACAAGCTGGGACATCTCGGATACTTCTTTTTTTACCTTCTATCAGGAGTCGGTGCTGCAATCATTGAAGCGTCTTTTCATCCCGGATCCACCGTTCCTTTGGTCGGCGCGAGTGGGGCAATTGCCGGTGTCATGGGATCGTATTTTATCCTCTACCCACGGGCGAGGGTTCTCACATTGATTCCGTTGTTTGTGTTCTTCCCCGTAATTGAGGTTTCTGCCTTCTTTTTCCTCGCCTTCTGGTTTGTCTTACAGTTCGTGCAGGGGTCGCTGGCTTATGGCGCCGATATGTCCGGCGGCGTTGCGTGGTGGGCCCATGCGGGGGGTTTTGT
>CAZIHJ010000085.1:8616-11133 GCA_964538485.1 uncultured Chitinophagales bacterium
CCTTGATTCTCGAACAAAACTCCTGTAATTTGTATCTGGTCGCTTAACCCGGTTCCGTCATCGAATAACATTCCCTCAATTACTCTTCTAGTCGTCAGGAAAGGTCAGAGCAATGCGCTCAATACTATCGTTGGCATTGGTGTTTGTTCTTGCAATCAATCACATGATTGCCGGAGTTTCAATGGAAGGTCGTCAGGAGAACTCTCGAAAGAGGTTGCCACTTGATGACGTGCCGGGTGCTCAATTAAAAACACGGGAGAATAGTGAATACCTCGGCAATCGCCTTATCATAAAGTTGATGCCGAACGCGCAAACGAGCGATTTGGCAGACGCCTTCTCTGCGCTGTCGGTAACAGAGGTGCGCCCGATGTTTTCTTCGGTGATGATCCAACGTAATACCACTGAGGTTGATCTCTCCCGGTTCTATGTCGTCTCCTATTCTTCCCCCCACGATGCATTCACGCTTGCCGAAGAACTTTCCCAGTCTCCCTTTGTGCAGTATGCGGAGCCGAGTTTTATTTACCCGTTGAACGTGGACCCGTCATTTGTGCCAAACGATCCTTCGTATGGAAGTCAGTACGGCCTTACAAAGATTCAAGCTCCGCAGGCATGGGACATCACACAAGGTGATACCACGGTTGTCATCGGCATCGTGGATTCCGGTGTTGAAGTAAATCACCCGGATCTCACCGGAAACATCTGGCGCAATCCCGGTGAGAACGGACCGGACGGCATCGGTGGCAACAAGAGCACCAACGGCGTTGACGACGACGGGAACGGATATGTTGACGATTGGCGCGGTTGGGATTTTGGCGGCGCGAATTACACCAATGTTGTGCACGACAATGATCCAAGTCCGGTCGGTTCCAATACCGAGCATGGCACTCACGTCGCCGGTATCGCTTCTGCTTCAACAAACAACAGCGTCGGTGTTGCCGGTACCGGATTCAAATGCCGGCTGCTTGCAATCAAAACCTCAGCTGACAATGATACCCGCGGCCCCGGCGGAACTGCCTATATCATTGCCGGATATGAAGGCGTTGCATACGCCGCGTTCATGGGAGCCGATGTGATGAATTGCAGTTGGGGTGGAACAGGTGGTTCACAGACCGAGCAGGATGTCATCAACTATGCGACGCAACTCGGTACACTCGTCGTCGCGGCTGCGGGAAATGGTAACACCAGCGCATTGCACTATCCCTCGGCATATGCGAACGTCATTTCCGTCGCCGCAACCAATTCCTCCGACGTCCGGTCGTCATATTCCAACTATGGGACGACTATTGATGTGTGTGCCCCCGGCGATAATATCATGAGCACAATCTTCCCGAGCACGTATACTGGATTTTACTCCGGAACTTCAATGGCCAGTCCTTTTGCCGCCGGAACAGCCGGATTGGTGAAAGCCCTGAACCCGGGTTACACCCCGATTCAAGTTGGGGAGAAGGTGAGGGTGACTGCGGAGAACATTGACGGCATTAATCCAACGTACGCAGGTCAACTTGGCAAAGGTCGCATTAACGCGTTCCGCGCCGTAACGGTCAACCTGCCATCTGTGCGGGCGAGAAACCTTGTGGTTCGTGACTCGAGCGGCGGCAACAATAATGGTGTTCCGGAACCGGGTGAGATTATTGATCTCTACTTTACTTTTCAGAGCTACCTCGCACCGACCACCAATGCCAATGCGGTGTTGACTACTACCACGGCCGGACTGACGGTAACAAGTGGAAACGTAATCCTTGGCGCCATGGGAACACTTGATACCATTCGCAATTCATCAACACCGTATCGGATTCAGATTGGGGCCGGTGTTGCACCCGGACTCGTTGCCACGCTCCGGTTGACTGTAACTGATGGGTCTTACTCCGATGTTCAGTTGTTCACTGTTGTCATCAACCCGACATATCAAACACACAACGTCAATCAAGTGACAGTGACAATGACCAACAACGGTCGTATTGGATACAATGACTACTCGACGAACGTGCAGGGTATCGGCTTCATCTATCCAAGCGGCAGCAGTCAGATCTTTGAAGCGGGCTTGATCATCGGCACATCGGCAACGAAGCTCGTGAACAACATCCGACAGAATAGTCAGACCACACAGGACAACGACTTCCGTGCGCGTGAGATCTTCCGTCTTGACAATCCGGGTCTGGTCTCGAACCAGGATGGATATACATGGTTCAGCGATTCGCTTGCAGCGGTGGCGAATCGTATTGGAGTCAGGGTTGATGAACATACGTATGCATACGCAACTCCCGAGCATGATGACTACGTGATTGTCCGGTACGATATCCAGAATCTGACGGCAACAACCATTTCAAACCTTTACATCGGGCAGTTCTTCGATTGGGACATCACTGCCGCGTATTCGACGAACAGAACAAGCTTCGATGCAGCACGCAATCTTGCGTACGCATGGCCGGTGAGCAACACGCCATACCTCGGGCTTCGCGCACTTGATACTGCAGCAAGCGCCCGCGGAATTGCCAACAGTAACCTGACAATCGACCG
>CAZIHJ010000085.1:11233-13270 GCA_964538485.1 uncultured Chitinophagales bacterium
CCCAATCCATTCAATCCTTCTACGAAGATTACGTATCGGCTGGCATCAACCGAGCGCGTACAACTCAGAGTCTTCGATGTGCTGGGCAGGGAAGTGAGAGTGTTGGTGGATGATGTACAAGCGGCGGGAGAGTATAACGTCACACTGGATGCTTCCTCGCTTTCTTCAGGGGTGTACTACTACCAACTCAAGGCAGGGGCTTTCGCCCAGACGCGCGCAATGTTGCTCATGAAATGACCCGGAGTAGTACACGTGATTTCTATTCACACCCCTGTTTGACTTCGAGGTCGGGCAGGGGTGTTTCACTTTCTGACACGAGATTGGATCGTTGGATGATTGGAGTTATGGATTAGTGAGAGTCGCATTCGTTTATACCCTTCTCCTTTGGCCGTTGCTTGTTCATGGACAAACCAGTTTGTGGCGGCCAGCGAGCGGCGATATTCTTTTCAATGATCCCGCTGGCGCGATCGCAATACATCCTGGCAGTGCCGATACTGTGTATGCAGAATGTTGGTTCGGTTTCTATCGAAGCACGGACCGCGGTGAAACTTGGGGGAGCTTCAGTTGGCCACGCTTTAGCCATGGAGCTTTAGCCATTAGTCCAGTGGACCCTCAAGTTATGTGGGCATCTACACTTGGGTGGACCACTCCAACGGGAAATAATATCCACCAGAGCACAGACGGAGGGATGACGTGGACACACATCTTCCTTGGTTGGTTTTATCCACCGCGCATCGTACAAATAGACCCTGGAGATTCAAGCGTGGTGTATGTGGGCATAGGGCCACTGTCGTTGGCACGAAGTAGTAACCTTGGCCAGTCATGGGAAATGGTGCCAACACCACCGGGGTTTGCTCTTTTATCGCTTGCAATCGCGCGGACCAATAATAATGTCATGTATCTAGAGTATTTTGATCAGATCTACAAGAGCACAGATCGGGGTGCTACGTGGTCGCCCGTTTCTGTCGGATTTGACTTCAGTACTGGCGCGCGATTGGCAATTGATCCCCGCGATGAAAATGTGGTTTATGCTGGAGTGTACTCCGACGGGTCGACACCTGGAGGAATGTTCAAGAGCACTGACGGAGGGGTAACCTGGATTGAGAAGAATAACGGGTTGTCTTTGGAAGACAGGCAAGTAAATACACTCTTTATCAATCCAGAAAGACCAGATGAACTGTTACTCGGCTTGTTTGATGGACCGATACCGTTATTCAGAACCACCGATGGTGGAGCTTCCTGGAATCGTTATGATGCGGGAATTCCAACCCCATCTGGAATTCACTCCATTGCGATTGATACAGCGAACGAGCGATACTATGCAGGGGTAGGACATGCTGGAGCGGCCGGGATTTTCCTCCTGGATATTGTGAACGAAGTTGACACCATATCTTCCCTACTGCCCCAAGTTATTGTTTTGCACCAAAACTATCCCAATCCTTTCAATCCCGCGACAACGATACGGTTTGATATTGTTGCGGCAAGCCAAATATCACTGAGGGTGTACGATCTTCTCGGCCGCGAGATACGCACACTGGCCAATGGTGAGTACCCGAAAGGTACATATGCAGTCCAATGGGATGGTAAAGATAATCAAGGCCGTCAAGTTACAACTGGAGTGTATCTGATACAACTTACGCACAACGGTGGTACTCTTACGCGCAAAATGGCAATGGTGAAGTAGTTATGAGACTGGTGTCTGTCTTTATCTTTCTCCTTGCTTCAGTACAGATCTATGGGCAACCCAATTTGTGGCGACCAGCTGGTGGGATATCAATTATTGATGATCCCGCGGTCGCAATCGCGAAGCATCCGAGAAGTAACGACACTCTGTATGCACAGTGTTTTTTTGAGTTCATGCGAAGTACAGATCGGGGAGAAACATGGGACAGTCTGAGTTGGCCGGGGTACGTTCCGGGCGGGCTTGCAATCAGTCCTGTGAACCCCCGAGTCATGTGGGTATCTACAAGGGGCTTCATCACTCCAATTGGAAACAATATCAACCAGAGTACAGACGGCGGGATGACGTGGACGCTC
>CAZIHJ010000086.1:0-12855 GCA_964538485.1 uncultured Chitinophagales bacterium
TTGTTGGAGTCATAAATTCCAACGACCTGAAACTTCTTCATCAATGGCTGTCCAAATTGCAGCATCATCGCGTCCAGACCAACAGGACTGATCACTGTCACCTCGGCTCCAACAGTGGCGCCAAGTCGATCAGCTAGTGAAAGACCGAGAACAAGTCCGGGAACTGCCCCGGTACTATCAAAGGCAAACTTGCCAAGCACAATTCGCTCCTTCACTCCTGAAACCCGTCCAATCAAGGAATCAACCACACCACGGACGAACACCACCCTGCTCAACTCAGTATTCAATATTAAGGCCTTGCTTGCGACAAACGGAGCCCATGCGGCGACCCGCCGATCGCTATTGAGCATAGTCGCAATGCTGTCGTCCAATACCATTGATTTCCCATGCGCCGCTTCAACTCGGACATGCGGATCAAATCCCACCAGCACGTTTGTCACAACACTGTTGAACCCGTTAAACACAGAGAGGACAATAATCAGTGCCGCCACACCAACGGTAATACCGATGATCGATACGGTCATGATAATGTTGATGAAACGGAGCTGGCGCTTTGAGCGAAGGTAGCGTTGAGCAATGAATCGTTCGTAGCGCATCATGCAAACCTGATGGCGTTGACAGGATTGAGGTTGGACGCAAGGCGGGCGGGGATTAATGAGCTTACAATACACAAGACGATACTCACTGCCGAAACGACAACGAAATACTCCGGCCTCAGTAGAATTGGGACGGAAGTCATGAAATAGACGTCACTCGGCAACGAGAAGAATCCAAACTCTAACTGCAAATAACAGAGGGAAAAGGCAAGGAGATTCCCCGCGACAGTCCCGGTGATGGCAATGGTCAATCCTTGTCGGAGAAAAATCCGCATGATGCCCCATCGTGTGGCCCCCAGTGCCATTAATACCCCGATCTCCTTCGTCTTTTCCAACACCATCATCAGAAGCGTTCCGATGATATTCACGGTGGCAACGATAATGATCAGGCCCAGAATCAGTGGCACGGGTTCTTTCTGTAGAGCAATCCACGTAAAGAGGTTGCGGTAGTTCTGGAAGACTGTCCTGCCGTGGTGCGGATACCCTAGCAACTCTTCAATTCTTGATGCCACCGATTCGGCGCTATCAAGATTGGTGACAAGAATATCATACCCGGAAATCGTGTTCCCCATTTGAAAAACGCTCTGCGCGTCTTCAATGGAGGTAAACGCATAGACATCGTCATATTCAGCCATGCCGCTTTCATAAATCCCCGAGACGCGGAACTGACGCGCACGCATCCGTCCCATATCGGGCGAGCGGCCGATACCAAAGACCGTTGCCTTGTCCCCTACATGCAATGCCAGCTTGCGCGCAAGTTTCCTGCCGATGACAAGGCCTGGCAACGCACCCGCTTGACGGCTGAGTTCGTACTTCCCTTCAATGATAAACCTTCCCACCGAAGAAAAATCCCGGACGGGATCGAGACCTTTGAGGAAGATTCCATCCACAGACTCACGTGATCTGATTAATGCCTCACGGGAAACAAACGGCGCGACCGCCTCCACATCGGCAATGCTATCCTCAATCAGAAATGCATTATTGACGCTGTTACTCAGCGGCAGGTTCTGGAATCCCTGGATCTGCACGTGACTTGTAAAGCCAATGACCTTCTGTGTGATCTCGTTTTCAAATCCACCGAGAACTGAAAGGGCTATGATCAGGGCGGCGGTCCCCAGAGTAATGCCCAGGATGGCAATCGCCGTAATGAAAGAAATGAATCCGTTGTTGTGGCGGGATTGAAGATATCTGCGGGCGATAAATGAAGTATATGACATTCGGGTTTATCCCGATCCTTTTCCACTGAACTCCATCAAATACGCTTTAATGAAATCATCAAGCGCTCCGTCCATCACCGCCTGCACGTTGCTTGTCTCCACGTCGGTGCGATGGTCCTTTACCATGTTGTAGGGGTGGAATACATACGAACGGATCTGGCTTCCCCATTCAATCTTCTTCTTTGTGCTTTCAATGGCGCTGAGTCGGGCTTCCTCCTCCTCTTTTCGCTTCTTATAAAGTTGCGACTTCAACATCTTCAATGCCCGTTCCTTATTCTGGAATTGAGATCGTTCCTGCTGGCAGGCGACAACAATCCCGGTGGGCATATGCGTGATACGAACGGCTGTTTCGACTTTATTGACATTCTGCCCTCCCTTGCCTCCGGCACGGTAGGTATCGACCTTCAAATCGACGGGATTGATCTCGATCTCAACATCATCTTCAATTTCAGGATAGACAAACACGGAGGCAAACGAGGTGTGCCTGCGTGCATTGGAATCAAAAGGAGAAATACGAACGAGGCGGTGGACGCCGTTTTCCGCTTTCATGTATCCATACGCAAACTTGCCGAGGATCTCGACTGTTGCGCTCTTGATCCCTGCACCATCGCCATCAAGGCGATCGACCAGCGAAACCTTGTATCCTTTCTGCTCGGCCCAACGCAGGTACATACGGAGGAGCATCTCTGCCCAATCCTGTGATTCAGTTCCACCGGCACCTGAGTGGATATTGAGTATTGCGTTCCGTTCATCATCCTCTCCACTCAACATATTCCGGAATTCAAGATCGCCAATCCCCTGCTCAACGACCGCAAGTTCTTTGTCGATCTCACCGGTCAGTGAAGCGTCACCTGATTCCTCGGCAAGCTCTACGAGTGATGACGCGTCTTGCAGCGTACGGTCAAGCGCATTCCATCCTTCCACCCAGTCCTTCACTCCGCTGATGTGCTGCATTTTCTTTTGGGCAGCAACGTTATCATCCCAGAAGTTGGGGGCTTCGGTCTGCTTCTGAAGCTCGGCGAGGTTCTTTTCACGCTCATCTAAGTCAAAGATAACCTCGGAGTAAGAGCAATTTACTTTTCAGTGCCTTGACGCTTTCCTTTTGATCTTCAAACATTTCGGGACCCTTTTAGAGAGTTATCTTCTCATCGATGTCCAGCTCCATCCGGAGCATGGCGCTGCTCAGGGTTTTCCCCTGCGCATCGTTCTTCAAAGACTTTGTGCCACCGCCACCGAGCGACTCATGAAGCAGAAAATTGATAGCCCAGAGATTTTCCATCTCAAATCGTTCAACCCTGCCAAGCACAATACCGTCAAAGTGCTTCTTAACTCTAGCCACAGTCAGGTACTTTACGAGCAGAGGATAGTATTCTTGCTTTCGGGCAATCACTCCGACATTTCCAGTGTCTCCCTTGTCCCCCGAGCGGGCATGGGCAATATCAATCAATCGGATTTTCATATCTCCTCCACCACTACACTTGGTGTTACAGCAGTTTTGGGGATAAGAGCCGGCCAATACGCCACTACTTCGCTTGGCTTCGGGCGGCCTCCGGCAAATCCCGTAACGGCGGGGGGACCAGTCAGAATCAACGGCGCGAGTTCCATTCCAAAGCGTTCAACGGACTTGTAATCTGACCCTCTAACCCCAAACCGCAAAACAACTTCATTAACCTCGCTTGGAAGAGTTGCTATGGGTCCGTGGCACGAATTGAACCCGAGTAACTCCGCCCTAATCTCATCGAACTTCAGCCCCAGATCCGCCAGTCGGGTTCGGAGGATACCCTCCGCTGCCTTTGCTTTGTCTAATGCATCCGGCCATGCGTATGTGAGAGTGCCGATGGCAGTGTAACCGTCAAGATAGGACATGGAGACCTTGTAGAACTCTGTTGCAGACTTCCCCTTAACTCCATACATCTTAACACGATTAGGTGCTATATCTTCAAGGCGAATGCTGGTGAAATCGGCAACACAATCCGGAGTGATATAACTCTTCGGGTCACCGATTTCATACATGAGCTGTTCTTTGACGGTCTGCATGGAGACGAGGCCACCCGTGTTCTCATGCTTGGTGATCACCACTTCCCCATTGGGGTATGCCTCCGCAATCGGGAAGCCAATGTGTGCAATATCAGGGACGGATCGCCAATCGGCAGAGAAGTTGCCCCCACTTGCCTGACCACCACATTCGAGAATGTGTCCGGCTACTGTACCAGCAGCAATTTTATCCCAATCATCCTGCTTCCATCCGAATTCATGGATCATGGGAGCAAGTGTTAGGCCAGTGTCCGTGGTCCTGCCTGTAATGACAATCTGTGCTCCCTGTTTCAGTGCTTCCACAACTGGCCATGCGCCAAAGTACACGTTCGCACTCATTGCCCTATCAATAACGGTGGAGAGCAGCTCCCCTGTCTCCATATTGGAGAGTTTGATTCCTTTCGATTGGAGATCATTCAGTTGGTCGAGAATATCATCTCCAAGCACAACCCCGATCTTCAATCCTTTGATCCCCAGCTTTTGTGCAACCTTGAAAATCGCATCACGGCACGCTGTAGGATTTACTCCTCCACCGTTGGTAATAACTTTAATGTTTTTCTCCACAATCGTAGGGAGAATCTTTTCCATCAACGGGACGAGATCCTTGGCGTAACCGAGGTTCGGGTCCTTGCGCTTTTGCTTTTGCATGATGGACATGGTCACCTCGGCGAGGTAGTCCATCATCATATAGTCAACGGGTCCCTTGGTGACCTGGTCGATCGGTGCAGTTAACAGATCGCCCCAGAATCCCTGGCCACTGGCAATTCGGATATGAGGTTTCATGGAGAGCTTGGATTCAGGGTTGTGGATTGTGATACCTTAGACTATCCGAATATGTAATTCTCGCAACTGCTTTTCATCAACTTCACTGGGCGCTTCGTCCATCAATGAAATGGCACTCGCCGTCTTGGGGAATGCGATCACATCCCTGATGGATTTGCCACCGGTAAACCACATAACAAGCCGGTCGAACCCGAATGCAATTCCGCCATGCGGTGGTGCACCGTATTTGAATGCATTCAACAGAAAGCCGAATTTCCTGAACGCTTCTTCCTGTTCAATGCCCAGGAGTTTGAATACATGCTGCTGCAATGAAGAGTCATGAATACGAATGCTGCCTCCTGCAACTTCGCTGCCATTCAGCACAAGATCGTAGGCCCGTGCTCGAGCTCTCCCCGGATCGGTTTCCATTATGGCAACATCGTCCGGATGAGGTGAAGTAAATGGATGATGTACTGCCACCCAGCGCTTATCCTCTTCGCTATATTCGAACAGCGGGAAATCGGTTACCCAGAGCAAATTGAACTTCGACTCATCAATCAGATTGAGCCGCTTTGCCATTTCAAGACGAAGAGTTCCAAGAACCGAGTAGGTCTTCGCCCATGTATCCGAGACGAACAGCATCAGGTCGCCCTGTTTTGCCCCCATCGCCTCAGCAATCTTCCGGATCAACTCCTTGCCAAGGAACTTTTCCAGCGCAGATTCCAATCCGTTCTCCGTCCACTTAAAGTAGGCCAACCCACCGACACCGAGATTCTTTGTGTAGTCAACAAGATTGTCCATCTGGTTACGTGTGAATGTTGCTCCACCGGGTACGACAAACCCGGCAACCACCCCTCCCTTTTTTACGACATCAGCAAACACCTTAAACCCAGAGTCCTGAACGAGCCGATTGATGTTGGTGAATGTCATACCAAACCGCGTATCGGGCTTGTCACTGCCATACGTTTCCATTGCCTGCTTGTAGGTGAGTCTTGGGAGCGGGAGCGGGATATCAACCCCCTTGATCTCTTTGAAGAGTCGCAGCATCAGCCGTTCCGCCAGCATATAGATATCTTCTTCATCAATAAACGACATCTCCACATCGATTTGGGTAAACTCCGGCTGACGCTCGGCACGCAGGTCTTCATCGCGGAAACACTTCACAATCTGGACATAGCGATCGAAACCCGACACCATGAGTATCTGTTTATACGTCTGCGGCGACTGAGGCAAAGCATAAAATCTACCGCGGTGAACTCGGCTCGGCACAAGGTAATCTCTGGCACCTTCCGGCGTACTCTTCATGAGCACCGGCGTTTCGATTTCCACAAATCCCAACTCATCAAAATATTTGTGCGTGGCCTGATACATCTTGTGTCGTGTGATCAAATTCTGCTGCAACGAGGGACGACGCAAGTCCAGATAACGGTACTTTAATCTGATATCCTCATTCGTATCGATATTATCATCAATCGGAAATGGTGTCGTCTCTGCCCTGTTCAGAATTGTCACTGCACTTGCCATGACATCAATTTCACCCGTGGTCAGGTCCGGATTGATTGTTCCTTCAGGACGCCCTTCCACCACACCTGTGACGGAAACAACAAACTCGCTGCGAAGCGATTCAGCCGCTTTATGGGCAACTGGATTCACCTGCGGATTGAAAACCACCTGGGTCTTGCCGTAGCGGTCCCTCAGATCAATAAAGATCACTCCGCCAAGGTCGCGGCGGGTATCCACCCACCCGTTGAGCGTGACGGTTTGACCGATTTCACCTGGACGTATCTGGCCACAGGTGTGAGTGCGTTTTGTAAATGAAGCCAAAGTGAAAACTCCAGAGCAAGAGAAGATGCTAACTTACAGCAATTCAATTAGTTAAGCAGGAAAAATATATGGAAAAGGGGTATGAGGTGCAAACGGAGAGCAACGAACATGAAATGCTCGGAATCGATGAGTAAGGAAAAACTCTACGAAGGGTTTTTCTCTTCGCCAACAGCGCGACGAAAAGCGAGTGCAGGTCCCCAATGTCCACGTCCACGCAACCCATCGATAAATTTTTGAGGACTGAACACGCGCACTATCGAGAAGATTACAACCCCGATGGTTACCGCACGCGCAATCACCCAGAATGCAGATTCCAACGGTGAACCGGAAACAACAATCACAGCAGTCACAATCAAAAGTGGTACCCAGAAGAATGGCCGGGTCAAATCACGCAAGCCGCCCATGGTAGCATGTCGCCATGTCGGCGACGGGTGATTGAAACGTAGATGCTGGGAACCACGATCAAGCAACGAGCGGAGCTTTGCCGGAATCGTTTCCCGACGCCTCCACGCAAGGAAGGTTACTGCGGCACCAACGGTGCCCCAAAGAGCGCACCAGAATGTCATCAATACAACAATCCCGGGCGGACTGATGTTGAAACGTTCCACCACCCAACGAATGACCGTGTCATATGCCCGCAACAATTCACCGCCGAAGAGGAGATACTGAAGTACCAGCCCTTGAGCGGCGGCCCAGGCAGTAACCAGGAATCCCCCTACCATCACTGCGATGGCATTCCAACCGAGAACCGTGACTGCTCCCCCATACAGAAGTCCTTGCATGGTAATAGCGAGCATCGGACCAAGCCGGCCTCCCGCTGGAGACAAGGATTTAAGCCCTGCGGAAATGAACGGCACCCAAACCACTCTCCCCCGTTGACCCAACCTGTGCGCTGCATACGTCATCACAACCGATTGCAACCCGGAGAGAAACAGCCCGCGCATCGGTACGCGTCCTCCATGAAGAGCGGAACCAACCGACACCTCGAAACCGCCGGAGGCAGCACCGAACACGCCAATACGTGACCAGTCCTCTTGTTCAAGACAGGCGGTTCGTAACTGTTGCCACGCATCCGGCGAGCTTGCCTTTACCCGAATATCGAAACGCTGGCCGAGACGTTCCTCTATCTTCCCTTCCAGTCCATCCCGGACGGCAATCACCACCACATCCGGCTTTGCCTTGCACAGCGGTTCCCATGCGACCATATGGCCTCCACCTTCGGCCTCAAGCGGTCCGAACTCGTCGAGAATGACAAGGTACGGTGGTGTTCTCCCGGCAAGTCCCTTTGCCCACTGTTCCACCGTGAGGAGTGCACCTTCAGAAAACTGGTATGGTGGTTTCAACGACTCATCACGTCTTGCAAATCTCATCGTATCACCGGTGCCAAGCCATTGCAAGTCGTAGTGTGACGCGCCGGCGTTCGCCGCGCCGCGCTCGCCGGCAATTGACACGAAGCCGTCGACGGTTTTTCCCGCATTGCGGCACCAAACAGCTAGCTGCAACAACGCAGAAGTTTTACCTTCGCCAACCGAACCAATGAGAGCGATGAGGAGCATAAAATGGATTTGGTGAGAGATTTAAATAGACGCAGCTCAAGGTACGGAGGGAGTCGGGAATGTGCAAGTTACTTACGGTTTCCAACTATTGTCTTGTGGGGAAGCATCAATGAGTATACAGTCCGGATCGATACATACTTCTGACGGTCTTGCATCGACAGTAATGGTCAACTTATTTCTGATTTGACTGACCTTGTGTTTCATACGATATACCTCAGCTCTTTCTTTTCCATCTCTTGTGGTTTTTGCAAAGACCCCAATCTCAACATAGTCGGCCAGTGGCAATGATATAAGGGTTTCATCCGAATCATCAGACCTGAACGTGAGGGAATCACCAACGTCGCCGCGGTAGCTTCGATTTCCTAATCCATCGTCTCTGTATTTCCTGATGACGAACTCGATATCAATGTTGTACTTACCATCGTTCAGCGGTGTGACTGTGACGCCACTAATACTGTTGTCATACAACGTGACTGTCTCGAACAAATCCCCGATCAGATATTGTAACGAATCCGGGGTAGCATCCCGGATGTACTCAACCATCTCCAGTGATGTTGTATAAGGTGCTTTTTGAAATCGTACACTTTCAACATACTTCCTCAAAGCACCCTCGAATTGTTTTTCGCCCAGATACTCACTCATCGCGTTGAACGCCAACAGTCCCTTCTGGTACGGAACGTAACTTTTGGAAAGTCCTACGTTGTATACCAATGGCTGCTCTTGTTCACCGTCATCCGCCCTACGGTGCAGGTACAGGTCAAGCGCTTTCCTAAGAAACCTCCCCTTCATCTCTCCGCCATATTCCTGTTCAAGCACCTTCATTGAAACGTATTCCGACATTCCTTCGGTGATCATTCTACTTCCCAATACATCCGCAGGCATCACCTGAAGTCCCCACCATTGATGCGATAGCTCATGAGCTGCACCGGCAAATGGCAAATCAATTCCCCGTTCGTTCGCATCATCGATATCAAGGATGAAACCAATCTCGGAATATGGGATGGTGCTGGAAAACGATTGGGCAAAGTCTCCCTGCGTTCTTGCGTATTCAACAATTCTCGCGTATGTATGCTGGTACGGACTGAACTGTGCATTGTACGTCAGGGCAGCTTTCATGCCACGCATCATCCTTTCCACATTGTACGGGTGCGCAGGATGATAGTAGACTTCAAGGCCTGTCCCGTTTGAGGTGTCTTTTCTGACTTCATAGTTACCGGAGATAAATGCAAAGTCATTCGTCACGGGACCCGTCGATACATAGCGGAAGTAGCGCCGCCCTCCTTCTCTCCATTCGTTCTGCAGATAACCCGGAACAATTCCAATCTGGTCCTCCGACGTACTGACAGTAGCAGCAAAGTCGATATAGTCTGAGTCGATTGAACGATAGTGATTACCCAATGCCGAACTATCCGACGGGTGAGGTTGGGCAGAAGTGCCTCTGTAGCCCACTTCCGGGAATATCACTGATGTAATGTACGTACCATTCGCTTCGACCATCGAATTCTTTTGCAACCCGGTGTTCGGTATTCCGTTGACATCAAAAGAGATATCCATACTGTCGCCTGGCTTCAATCCTTCGCTCAGGGCAAGAATATCAATGCGAGTCACGCTGTCATTGATCACCACTGCCGACTTCCTGTTGAGTCTGTATTTGGTGTGGACGCCGGGGCTTGCCCGTAGCAGAAGTGTATCAATGGGCTGCGTCGATTTGTTGATGAGGATGTACTTCCCGTTAGCGTTGAATTCCCTGGACTCGGGAAAGATATTCATGTTTACTGTTACGGAGACAATTCTTGGTTGAACGATTCTCTCGAATCTCGAGTATTTGCGATCAGCTATTTCATCTATTTGAGCCTCCTTCATGACACCATTTATCATCGCAGTCTCTCCCGAGTAAATCAGAAATCCGGTCCCAACGAACACAACGAGTGTACTCGCGATAGCAACACCGGTTCGGCCATGGAGCCTGGTGTACGCGATATGCAATCGTTCTGGGAGAGATTGAGGTACGCCCCGTTTCCAGAACAACAGCGCACACAACACAAGGAGGATACCTGCCAACCCCCAGTACACTTTGTAGATAAAGTATGCTAATAACAAAGAGCCATAGCCGGTCAGATCCGAATACGAAAAGAATATCCCTGGATCGGGATTCTGGTTGTAGCGAAAGAGCGGATGCTCAATTCCAATTTGGTGAAGTTCAGTTACTCCAAAGGCCGCGAGGATCAAAACGAACAACCCCATGTACGGATTCGGCAAGAGGGTCTGGATGAACATTGCCGCACAAGCCCAAATTGCGAACTGAACCCAATAAAGCCCATAGAGATGAAAAATGTACAGTCCGATATTGATGTCATCGAAGCCCAGATACAGTTGAACGGCAATCCCCGCGGCCATCGGAATCGCTAACAACACGACTTGCATTTTCAGAAGCGCAATGAATTGCGCAAGCAACATCGACCAGTTGGGTATGGGGGTGACATCGATAAGTTCATTGATCCGCGCGTTTGCGGCACGATGGACCAACATTCCGGCATAGAGGAAGGTCAACAGATTGATGACTACGGAAAAAAAGAAAACCGGAAATGCCAGCATCACCCAGGTCACCGGTAATATCCTCGTGCCGTACTGCGGGTTCATCTGCAACAATGTGATCACGACAAAGAGTGAGCCGCCAATAACGATACTGATGAACGAACCACTCGCAACGATATATCTGAAGTCCCTTTGTGAGATTTGCCAGGTCGCTTTGAGTCTATCCGGAAACGTGAAACCGTATTGTACGTTCGGAAGCTCGACCCTGGTAATACTGCCGAAGTTGCTCTTTACCACTCGCTTCCCATCGCTCTTCCTGAAACGCAATGGTGACACTGTTTGGCTGAATGAGAAGTACTTGTTGACTACACCGCCAATTGCCAATGAGACTGTCACCCATATCAACCGGTTCGCAATGATAGTTCCCGTGAATGGAATACCCAATGTGTTCTGCTCGATGGTCGTCCAGCGCCGGGTTTCATGATTTGTGGCGGCCTCGCCAAAGGGCTCAAGGAGTAGTGCCATGAGTTGACTGTCCATTCCGCCAAGTAATCTTCCCATCAGCTCACGTACTATCAGCAATAGGACAACCGTAACAAACCCCGCATAGATGTTGCGGGAGAATGTAACCACGGCAAAGACCATCAACCCGAACAGCAGTACATTTGGTATGACATACACCGTGTATACATGGAGATAAATACCGGGACTGAATGGTACCACCAGCGAAGCCTGGACTCCGGGCAACTGTGTGCCGAGGATAAAGCCAATTGCAACACTGAACGCGATCAAGCAAACAACAACAAAGCCGCTGAGGAACTTAGCTGAGAGATATTCAATCCTGGTAAGGGCATACGAGTAAAGAAGTGTATGAATGTTGCTTTTATAGTCCCTGTAAACCGAAGTCCCGATAATCGTTGGCAGGAGAAAGAGAATCAGTTTGTTGAAGAGATTCATCAATGAGTACACACCCATTGGTGAATTGGCTATGCTCTCTGACCGCGATTGGATGGATTCCTCACCGAAAACGCCGGCAGCCCCTCCCATTGCCCCAGCCGCCAGGATCATGAAAACAAGGGCATACACGTAGACGGAGGGTTGCTTTGCCCAGTAGCGGAGTTCGTGTAAAAAGATGGTGAGAAACATAGGATGGCGGAAAGTCAGGAGTCGAGCTTCAGTGCGAGAAAATAGACATCATCCAGTTGAGGTTCTGCGGCCAGAAAGTCACCAACCGGTTTCTCCGCGGAATGGACTCTGATGCGAATGGTGTTGTCGTGAGTGTGCTGTGATGAAAGGACGTTATACTTGAGTTCATGCATATCAAGATCATCTCTACTAATTGTTCTGGTCCACACCTGGCCAGTGATCTCCTTGAGAGCGAACGCTGGTGTCGTTCGTTTCAATATCCGTCCGCCGTTGAGGATGGCCATATCATTGCAGAGTTCTTTCACATCATCAACAATGTGCGTCGAGAAGAGCACGGTATTTGTCGTCCCGACCTCCCGGAGAACATTCAGGAAACGATGCCGCTCGGCTGGATCGAGTCCTGCCGTTGGCTCATCAACAATGATGAGTTTGGGCTTGTTAAGAAGTAACTGTGCAATACCGAATCGTTGCTTCATCCCGCCCGAGTATCCATCAACATGTTTTGCACGGACTTCGGTGAGGTTCGTGATTTCAAGAACTTCAGTCACGAGTTTCTTTCTGTCGCTCTTAGAACTGACTCCTTTCAGAGTCGCAAAGTAGTCCAAGAGGTCATCGGCTGACATTTTGGGATATACACCGAATTCCTGGGGGAGATAACCCAGAATTCGGCGTAAGCTCATCTGGTCAGCTAGCACATCAATCCCATTGAACGCGATGCTTCCTGAATCCGGATGTTGCAGCGTGGCAATTGTTCTCATCAATGAAGACTTCCCCGCGCCATTCGGTCCGAGTAAGCCAAACATGCCTGAGTCAATTTCAAGGTCTATGTTGGAAAGGGCTTTTACGCCGTTTGCATAGGTTTTCGAGAGGTTTTGTATGCGTAGATTCAATGTCTTTGTCCTGATTTGTCTCTACGGCAAAATAACCAAACTGTTACGCATAAGAAATATCGAAACCCGGCTCTTTTCCTGGAACAGGAAATCCAAAATGTTCACGACTACGTATAGCAGATAGTCTCCAAATCAAAAGTGCGGAATTCCAACGGGGCTCCGTCATACTTATGTAAGTGAGAGAGAGCCGTATGACGGGGCCTCCTGCGGATACACCAATGCCTGGGGGCTGCTCCGATTGGATGGGTTTGTGAGAGAGATTTGTCGGACTCCCCCAGTGCATTTTCATAAAGGA
>CAZIHJ010000087.1:0-1154 GCA_964538485.1 uncultured Chitinophagales bacterium
TTCGCCTTCACCCAATCGAACATCACCAGGACTTTGTTCTTCAAGCTCACGATCCTTGAGAGATACGCCGAGCGCCAGAAGAGCCACGTTGTCCAGCCGCGACCTTTGAAATTCTCCAGATCAGCAAGCGCTTTGTTATCGCCGATGTACGCAAGCATGCCGAGGTGGTTATAGCGAAACGGTTCAACCTCCTGCTTGCGGGCCAAACGGGTGAGCGCTTTGCCGAGATACTTGCCTTGTTGCTGCGCGACCTGTGACGTCGCCGGCAAGGGCGAGCCTTCAATCACGCTCGCATCGCCGAACGCGTAGATGTTCTCATATCCCTTCACCTTGAAATACGCGTCGATGATAATGCGATGACGCGTGTCCTTGCGGAGATTAATTGTGCGAACGAATTCGGTAGGACCGTTTCCGGTACTCCAGAGGAGCAAGCCGTATGCGAGATGTGAGCCATCCTTCAGCGAAATGGTTTTTTCGTCCACCTTGATCACCGGCGACTCCGTAAGTACGTTGATACGCTGGCGACGGAACAGGTCGGTGGCATATTCCCTGAGCTTGTCATCGAAAGTGCCGAGAATCTCCTTCATTGCTTCGACAAGGGTGATCTTCGCTTCGGCGACAAGATGCGGATACGACTTGCTCAAGTCTTCGATCATAAAGTCATTTAACTCGGCGGCAAACTCCACGCCCGTCGGCCCGCCACCACACACCACAAAATGCACGAGTCGCTGCCGCTCTTCCACCGAAACCCCCGGCAGGTTCGCCTGCTCAAAACACCTGATGATACGCTGACGGAGTTCGCGGGCATCGTTGAGTTCCTTCAGGAAAAGGGCATGTTCGGCCACACCGGGAACATTGAACGTATTGCTTACGGCACCAACACCGATGACGAGGATATCATACTCCACGGAAAATTCATGTCCGCTCGTTATGCCGGCACAAAGCACTTTCCGGTTCGCGGTATCAATGCCAGTGGCCGTTGCATGGAAGAACCGCAGGCCTTCACGCGCATGGCGGATCGGCTCAATGATGCTGCGGAATTCTATCGTCCCCACGGTGGTGCTGGGCAGCAACGGTGTGAACAGAAAATGATTGCGCGGACTGACGACCGTGATATCGTAGTCATTGCCGAGATGCTTGACCAGATTGAACGC
>CAZIHJ010000087.1:1254-3981 GCA_964538485.1 uncultured Chitinophagales bacterium
GTTGGTGAATACTGGAGTTTTACTTCAACCGGGAGGACTTCGTTCATCGAACCGGTGCGATAGCCCTGCAAGTCCAGTGTAATGTACGTGAAGCCGAGTTTTTTGAGATGATCGACAATATTCGTGCGGAGGTCGTTATCCAACAGCCGGGAAATTTCCTGTTGTCCGACTTCAATGCGCGCTGTGCGCTCATCATGGAATCGCACACGGAAGAAGCGGAATCCAAGATCGCGCAGCAATGTCTCGGCATTATCCACACGCGACAGGTTTTCTTTCGTGATACTCATGCCATACGGAAAACGGGATGACAAACAAGCGAACGCGGGCTTATCCCACGTGGCGAGGCCGAGGTGCTTTGACAACTCGCGCACTTCAGCTTTGCTGAATCCTGCTTCAAGCAGCGGCGATCGGACATTCTTTTCTGATTTGGCTTTCATCCCGGGGCGGAAATCGCCAACGTCGTCGGTGATTGTTCCATCGGCAATCCATGCGATGCCTTCGCGTTCAGCAATGCCATCCAGTTTGCCGAAGAGCTCGGTCTTGCAGAAGTAGCAGCGGTCGGGCGGGTTCTCCTGAAACTTGAGAACGTCAGTTTCTTCCGTGTTCACGACAACGTAGCGCGCATCCATACGCAACGCGAGTGCAACGGCCTCCTCGAATTCACGCGTTGGATATGTTTCCGAGCGGCCGATCATCGCAACGGCGCGTTCACCCAACTCATCAACAGCAATCTTGAGCAACAGTGTGCTATCCACGCCACCGGAATAACCGATGGCAACACTTCCCATCTCGCGCAGGATCTCGCGCAACCGCGAGTACTTCTCCGTCACCACATCGGTCATCATTCCATCACCCTCATGAATAAGAAAAGACCTGATTCATTTCTGAATCAGGTCCGTACACAGCATTGGATTTGACGAAACTACTTTCGGACGAGACTCTTGAACTCCTTCAGCGATTTCACGCCCGGAAACTCCTGCTCGAACACCCGCTTTTTTTCAGGATCGAGGTGGAATGCCTGGCGGAGTGATTCGAGTGCCTCCAGTGTCCTGTTCAGTACAAGAAGAACCTTTGCCTTGCTGTAATAGACATCGGAACAATTGGGGTTTGTTTCTGTCGCCCTCTCGAATGATTTGAGCGACTGCTTCAGATACCCCAACTCGAACAACGTATCGCCATAGTCCAGCCACGCCTCGTGGTTCGTCGGCTCAAGCTTCGTCACCATGCGATAACTGATCAGGGATTCGCGTGTGCGTCCCATATTGTAGAGCAGGTCGGCCTTGGCGTACCAGAGTTCTGGATAATCTTTGCAGAGCGTGATGGCCTTGTTGTAATCGGCCAGCGCCTTTCGCCATTGCTCAAGGGAATCGTAACAACTGCCCCGGCCAAAGAAGGATTCGTAATGATCCGGGTCGAGTTTCAGCGCCTGTGTAAAACTCTTGATCGCCTCATCGTATTCTCCCAATTCCTCGTAGGCGTTACCGAGATTGTGCCACGCTGGCACATCTTTCTCATCAAGCCGGATGGTTTCCCTGTAGCATGAAATGGCATCGTGTAATCTGCCGATATTGGCGTAGGCATTTCCCTTGTTGTACCACGCTGCCGGAAAGTTTTCGTGAATGGCAAGAGCCGTATCGTAGCTCTCCAAAGCCCGTGTGTACTGGACCAACCTGTTCAGGACTATGCCGCGGTTATACCACGCGTTGTAGTTGTAGGGATCGAGAGCAAGGTGCTCGTCATAGCACCGGAACGATTCCTCCGGTTTGTCAAGGTAATCGTAGCAGTAGCCGAGTTCATACCAGGCATCACGGTGCTCGGGATTCGCTTCGAGGATAAACTTGAAAATCCGAATGGCTTCTTCGTACTGACCAACCTTCTCGTTGGTAATCGCTTTATTGAAGAGCGCGTCTTCATTGGTGGGATCAATTTCCAGAACACGCTCGTACGCCGCAAGCGCCTCGTCTGTGCGACCGAGGTCATCCAGAGCAATACCCTTGTTCACCAGGATTTCAGGATCGACGGGATTAAACTCAAGTGCCTTGTCAAACGCTTCAACGGCTTCTGCGTACTGAAACAGACTGCTGAGGATCAGTCCCTTGCGATGCCAGAAATCGGCGCTGTACGGTACAATGGCCAGCAACTGATTGACAAAGTGGAGGGCCTCCTTGTGCTTCTCATTCTCAAAATAGTAGTTGACGATTTCTTCGAGGGCCTCAACATTTGAGATGCCGGAGGAGCCATCCTTCAGCATGTCCTTGAACTTGTTGAATTCGTCTTCCGGACCCTCGTTCTTCTTCCCCTCGTTCTCGTCGGGAACATCATCAAATCCACCAAAATCGAGAGTACTCATTCCTCTGTCCTCACTCTTTGTGGGTTTGGGGAACCGCTCCCCCCATCCGTAATTAAGTAAATCAAAAACCAATCCGAAGTCAAGAAAATGCCTGGTCGACGGACACGTCAGGGACTAAATGGGTTTGGCCTTTCGATTGATTTTCTGAGCGAATTGGGTTATATTAAGCACTTAATTTTTAATGACCTCCGAAAACATAGCCCTAATCAGGCAGCGAATAGCCCTGGCATGCACGAGGGTGGGTCGCAGTCCCTCGGAGGTAACGCTGATTGCGGTTTCCAAGACATTCCCGGCCGAAAAGATTCGCGAGGCCGTGGAGAGTGGGGTCTCCGATGTTGGAGAGAATTATGTGCAGGAACTCCTTGAAAAACGCCCCC
>CAZIHJ010000087.1:4081-8072 GCA_964538485.1 uncultured Chitinophagales bacterium
CTACGGCTATTGCGGGATACGCTGAACGGGCTGGGCCAACAGAATGTTCACATGAGACATCTCTCCATGGGAATGACGGGGGATTTCGAAGTAGCAATTGAAGAGGGGGCAACGTTGATACGGGTGGGAACCGCGATCTTTGGTTCACGGAAGAAACCCGTCTAACAGCCGGAGGTAATCATGAGACTCACACCATTGGACATCCGCAAACAGGTATTCAAGAAAGTGATGCGCGGGTATGACCCCGTCGAGATCGAGACGTTCATCGACATGATGGCGAACGAGTTCGAGACATTGCTGAAGGAACAGCGCGATCTGCGTGACAAGGTCGTCGAGCTTGATACGCAGCTCAAAGACTACCGACAGATAGAGAAAAGTTTACAGCAGACTCTCCTTCAGGCACAGGAGGCAACCGGCAGAACGTATGAGTCGGCGCGGCGCGAAGGTGAACTGGTGATTCGAGAAGCTGAGATGAAGGCCGCAAAAGTCCTTGAGCAGGCAAACGGCGATCTCGCAAGAATGAACAACGAAATTATCCAATTGCAGGGCCGCAAGGAATCCCTCGTCGGGCGATTGCGCGTGCTTCTGAGTTCGGAACTTGACCTGCTGAAGACCCTGGAAATTGGAGAAGCAAAAGCACCGGTGTATCCGGTGTCTGCCGGCACAGCGCGGGAATCACTCGTGTTGGAAGACATCTTAAAAACTCTTGACGATGACAGCAATCCGCAAGCTCATTGATGAAGCCGTAACATTCCTTCGGACACGCACCCCGAGCCAACCGGAAATCGGCATTATTCTCGGTACGGGGTTGGGCGGATTGGCAAAGGAAATCAAAGCCGATGTGGTGGTGGACTACGCTGACATTCCGCACTTCCCCCTTTCGACGGTCGAGTCTCACAAAGGGAAGTTGATTTTCGGAACACTGGGCGGCAAAAAGGTTGTGGCAATGCAGGGCCGCTTCCACTATTACGAGGGATACACGATGCAGCAGGTAACATTCCCTGTGCGCGTGATGAAATTCCTCGGAGTGCAGACGCTGTTGATTTCGAATGCAGCCGGGGGAATGAACCCCCAGTTCCGGAAAGGCAGCGTTATGATCATCACCGACCATATCAACTTGCTCGGTGATAATCCATTGATCGGACCCAACGACGATTCGCTTGGGCCGCGCTTTCCGGACATGTCCGAGCCCTATAGCAGAAAGCTCATTGCACTTGCCGAACAAGTGGCACTCGATCTGAAGATAAGAACCGAGCGCGGGGTATTTGTCGCCGTGCCGGGTCCGAACCTCGAAACGCGCGCAGAGTATCGCTTTCTTCGTCTTATCGGCGCTGACGCAGTGGGAATGTCTACTGTACCCGAAAATATTGTCGCAGTACACATGGGGTTGCAGGTGCTGGGGTTCTCGATCATTACAGACGAATGTTTCCCTGACGCACTACAACCGGCAAATGTCCAGGAGATTATTGCGGTGGCCGGTGCAACGGAACCAAAACTGACCGCCATTATGAAAAGCGTTGTGGAGAGACTCTAGCACGAACGCGGGGGATACAGCCGGTGGGGAAATTGCTGTTGGTGTTCGGAGTGGTAATTGCCGGGGTCGGACTGTTCTTGATGTTCTTCGATAAGGTCCCATTCCTTGGGAAGCTCCCCGGAGACATTTCCATCAAGCGGGAGAATCTCCAGTTTCATTTCCCGATTACCACAAGCGCACTTTTAAGTATCGTTGCGAGTCTGCTGTTCTGGCTCTTCCAACAATTCAAAGGAAAGTAACTCTCATGAAACTTATTCATCTCGCTCTCGCCTGCTCTCTTGTCCTTGGCACAACTGCAGTCGCACAACCTCAATCAGAAAAGACACCTGTCCGCAGCGTCACTGTCAACGGTCAGGGAACCATCACTGTTGCACCCGACCAGGTGCGCCTCTCGGTACAGGTGAATACCCGCGGCGAGTCGGCCTCGGCAGCTATGACTGAGGCAAGCAAACGCACCAACGCCATCCTCGCTTCGCTGAAAGAATACGGCATTGATCCAAAAGACATTCAAACGTCACGTGTTACCGTCAACGCCATTCTTGACTACGAGAAACGTGTGCAGCCCCCGCCGATTGTCGGGTATGCAGGAACCAACGAGTTCACCATTCTCTTTAAGGGAAAGAATATGGAGAAGGTGGGCGGGTTCCTTGACAAGGCGGTGGTGTCCGGTGCATCCAGTTTCAGCGGTTTGTCGTACGAGTCATCGAAGCAACGCGAGTTGGAACGCGACGCTCTCAAACGTGCTGCAGCAGATGCCAAAGCACGGGCGGAAGTCTTGGCGAAGGAGCTCGGTGCAACACTTGGAGTGGTGACCACAATCTCCGAGTCGGTTTCCGGTGGTGGCCCCCTGCCAATGTACCGCGGTGGAGCAATGATGGAATCCGTCAGCACGGCGGCTCCTGTAATGACGGGCGAGTTGGCGATCAATGCACAGGTGAATGTCACGTTCGAGTTGAAGTAGAAAGCAATGTTCAAAGAGCTCACAGAAAAAATCTCCTATCCCGAAGTTGAAAAGAACATCCTGAGGTTCTGGAAGGAACACGGGATCTTCGAGAAGAGCATTTCCACCCGGGAAGGAAAGCCGGGGTTCACATTTTATGAGGGACCGCCTACGGCCAATGGTCGTCCCGGCATTCATCATGTGATGGCGCGTGCGCTCAAGGATCTCGTGTGCAGATATAAGACGATGCGCGGGTTCCAGGTACACCGCAAAGCCGGATGGGACACGCACGGACTTCCTGTGGAGATCGAAGTCGAGAAACAACTTGGCTTCAAGCACAAGGATGAGATTGTGAAGTACGGAGTAGCGGAGTTCAACGCCAAATGTCGCGAGTCGGTCTGGAAGTATAAGACCGAATGGGAAGCGATGACTGAGCAGATGGGTTATTGGGTCGATCTCTCGAAGCCTTACGTCACGTTTGAGAACGATTACATCGAATCCATCTGGTGGGCGCTGAAGCGCTTCTACGACGAGGGGATGATTTACAAGGGATATAAGATTCAACCCTATTGCCCGCGCTGCGAGACACCGCTGTCATCGCACGAAGTCTCGCAAGGGTACGAGAATGTGAAGGACCCAAGCGTATACGTGAAGATGCGATTGAAGGATCAACCCGACACGTCGTTCCTGGTCTGGACGACAACGCCGTGGACGTTGATCTCGAATGTTGCGCTCGCTGTTCATCCCGACGTGGACTATGTGAAGGTGGAACACAAGGGCGAGAAGCTGATTCTTGCTGAAGCGAGACTTGGTGTGCTGGATGGCGAATACGTGGTGATCGAAAAGATGACTGGAAAATCACTCGTTGGTAAAGACTACGAGCGTCTGTTCAACTATCATCCCGTTGACAAGAAAGCGTTTTATGTCGTTGAAGCGGACTTTGTCACCACCGACGATGGTTCCGGCATCGTGCACATGGCACCTGCGTACGGTGAGGATGATTATCAGACATCAAAGAAATATGATCTCCCTGCTCTCCATCCGGTGAACCGGAGCGGTGAGTTTGGAACGGAAGTAACCGAGTTTGCAGGAAAGTTCGTAAAGGAAGCCGATCCGCTCATTATTCAAAATCTCAAGTCGCGCGGTCTTCTCTATAGAAAAGAAACAATCACGCACAGCTACCCGCATTGCTGGCGTTGCAAGACACCGTTGCTGTATTATGCGCGGGACTCCTGGTACATCAGCACAACGAAGTATGCCGATAGGATGATTGCGATGAACAAGCAGATCAACTGGGTGCCACCGGAAGTTGGGGAAGGACGCTTCGGCAATTGGTTGGAAGAAAATAAGGACTGGGCGCTTTCACGCGATCGCTTCTGGGGAACGCCTCTGCCGATTTGGGTCTGCGAAAAGTGCGGAAAGCAACAGTGTATCGGAAGCGTGGAGGAACTCCGGAGCGTTTCGGGGTTCACGGGTGAACAACTCGATCTTCACAAGCCGTTCGTCGATGGAATCAC
>CAZIHJ010000087.1:8172-12814 GCA_964538485.1 uncultured Chitinophagales bacterium
ATCCTCGACAAGGACGGCCAGAAGATGTCCAAGTCAAAGGGGAACACAGTTGATCCGTTTGCAATAATTACGAAGTACGGTGCTGATGCCACGCGCTGGTATCTTGTAACGACGAGTCCACCCTGGCGACCGACGATGTTTGATGAGGACGGTCTCGGAGAAGTGCAGCGGAAATTCTTCGGAACGCTTGTAAACACGTACGCCTTCTTCGCTCTCTATGCAAACATCGACAAATTCACGTATGCAGAACAACGCATCCCGGTACAGAATCGGCCGGAAATCGACCGCTGGATTCTCTCGGAACTGAATTCGCTCGTAAAACGCTATACAGAGCAAATGGATGCCTATGACGTCACGAAAGCAGCCCGGAGTGTGAGCGACTTCACGATAGATCAACTCTCAAATTGGTATGTTCGACGGAACCGTCGCCGCTTCTGGAAGAACGAAATGGGTGCCGACAAGACCGCTGCCTACCAGACATTGTACGAATGCCTGGTTGCGGTCACAAAAATGATGGCACCGTTTGCACCGTTTCTTGCCGAAGAGTTGTACAGAAATCTCGTTCAAATTACCGGGCGCGAGCAGGCAGAGTCGGTCCATTTGAGCATGATACCGGATATTGAAACGGGCGCAATTGATTCGGCACTTGAAGCAAGAATGAAACGGGCGCAGACAATCGTCATGCTTGTTCGGGCGATGAGGATGAAATCCAATCTCAAGGTCCGTCAGCCGTTGAAGAGGATTATGCTTCCGGTGGCCAGTGAGCAGGAACGCGCCGACGTGCAGCACATGGAGGATCTGATTCTCGACGAGATTAATGTGAAGTCCATCGAGTATGTGACGGACGAGTCGGGGATCATCAGCAAGAAGGCGAAGGCGAATTTCAAATCCATTGGGCCGAAGTTCGGAAAATCTGTGCAACAGGTGGCGGCACGTATCAAAGAGATGACGGCGGCTGAGATCGGCGAGTTGGAACGGAATACGTCCTGTGAGTTGCGTGTGAATGGCTCGTCATACACGATTGCTGTCGGGGACGTTGAGATTATACGTCAGGATATTCAGGGTTGGCTTGTGGAGTCGGATGGCGGGCTGACGGTTGCTCTGGACATTGAGCTCGACGATACATTGATTGCTGAAGGAAACGCGCGGGAATTTGTCAGCCGCGTACAGAACATGCGCAAGGAAGCGGGGTTTCTCGTCACCGATAGAATCAATATGTACTATACGGCACCGGAACAATTCCATATTGCCATTCAGGCAATGGCGCAGTACATCCGGAATGAGACGCTGGCGATCCTGGTGTCCAACAGTTACAAGGCGGGAGAGTTTTCTTCCGTTCTGGATATTAACGGTGAGCGGGTTGAAGTCGGCATCGAACGGACACAAACGCTATAACGTACTTTCACGAAGGAGAAGTGTTCACATGGCGAAATCGAAAGTTGTCAAGTCCACTGTAGAAATCATGAAGGAGAAGGCCGCATCGCGCTCGAAGCAGATCAAGAAGGCGAAGGTAAACCTGAAGAAGGCAATTGCAGTCAAGAAGACAGAGGCCAAGGCCCTGGGCCCGAAGACATTTACCGCTGGCGAACTGAAACAGTTCAAGGAGATCATCCTCGAAAAGCGCAAGGAAACGATCGAAGAGCTTGATACGTTGAAAGAAAGCATGATGGATGTGACAACGGGTGAATATGTCAGTGAGAATTCCACATACTCCCTGCACATGGAGCAGGGTACTGATGCTATGGAACGGGAGAAAACATTCCTCTTTGCGTCGCGCGGCAGCAAGTTCGTCAACCAGTTGGATGATGCCCTTGTGCGTATTGAGGCGGGAACATTCGGCCTCTGCAAGACGTGCAGCCTGCTCATTCCGAAGGAGCGGCTTGAAGCTGTGCCAACGGCAACAACATGCGCCGAGTTCAAGAACACTAATACCCCTTGCGACCGCGGGAAGATCGCCCTGGCGCGGCGAAAACACGACTAAGACGGAGATCACGTGCGGGTTCTTATTCTGTCAGCCCTTATTGTCATCTCCGACCAAATCACCAAGCTAATGGTCAAGGGGATCAGTGTTCCTGCTCTCGGAATTCACTTCGAGGGGATGCAATACGGATCCAGTACTCCGGTGTGGGGTGAGTTCTTTCGTTTGACCTATATCGAGAATCCGGGCATGGCGTTCGGCATTGATCTCGGTGGCAAGCTGTTCTTTTCAATTTTTTCAGTTCTTGCCAGCGCCGCAATTCTCGTCTACCTTTTCAAGGCACGTACCGAGCCGCTCGGGTTTCGTCTCTCGCTTGCATTAATTCTGGGTGGGGCCATTGGTAACCTCATTGACAGGGTATTCTACGGCGTGATCTTCAATGAAGCGCCGTTGTTTTATGGGAAGGTGGTGGACTTTTTCGACGTCGACTTCTTCAATATTTCCATCGGAAGCTATCACCTGAGTCGGTGGCCGGTATTTAACATCGCCGACGCTGCCGTTACTGTCGGCGTTATCCTGCTGCTGATTTTCCATCGCTCAACACAGAATGTCCCGGTGGCTGCAGTTCCCTCAGTGAATGAATCTGCGACGAACGAACAGACACCGCAGGCCGGTCAACCCTGACCCTCACGCATGCCCTACGAGTTTGATATCGTTGTTCCTCCCGGCAAGAAAAAGGAACGGCTTGATGTATTCCTCACCCATCATGTTGAAAACGCCACCCGCAACAAGGTGCAGTCCGCAATTCGCGCAGGCAAAGTCCTCGTAGATGGCAAGGAAGTCCGGTCAAGCCATCAGGTAAGTCCCGGAGAAACGATTCATATCACTCTCCCGAAATCTCCTCCTCAGGAAGCCCTGCCTGAAAATTTGCCACTCGACATTCTGCACGAGGATGATGCAGTTATTGTTGTGAATAAGGCAGCGGGAATGGTAACACATCCCGCACACGGCAACTACACCGGAACACTCGTGAACGCACTATTGCATCACTGCAACGCGCTCTCCGGTGTGAACGATCCCACGCGACCGGGGATTGTCCACCGGCTCGACAAGGATACTTCCGGCGTGATGGTGATTGCAAAGACCGACGCTGCACATGCGCAGCTTGCACGTCAGTTTGCAAAACGGACGATCCAACGCGAGTACTGGGCGATCGTCTGGGGTGTGTTCAAGGAGAGGCGCGGGCTTATTGAGGCACAACTTGGACGGAGCAAATCCGACCGGAAGAAGATGGCGGTGGTAACCGATGGCAAACACGCTGCAACCGAGTATGAGGTGCTGCAGCAATTCGAATACCTCTCACTTATACGTTTGAAGCTCCGGACTGGCCGAACCCACCAGATTCGTGTGCATCTTGCGCACGTAAACCACCCGGTATTCGGTGATCCAACGTACAACGGGCGGCATCTCATTTGGGGACCCGGGACGCCAAAGCAAAAAGCCGAGGTTGATCGGCTCCTCAAGCTCATACCCCGACAGGCCCTGCACGCAAAAACACTCGGATTTATCCATCCTGTAACCCGTAAGCACACGGCATTCGATTCTCCACTTCCTGCCGATATGGAAGCGCTTCTCACGTCCCTTTAAGTCTTTCCATCAAAATATACTTAATAAGGTGGTTGCAGGTGTTGTTGCCGAACATTATATTGCTGGCCACTTGCTTTGCTATATGGAATACTTTTGGAACTTGAGGGCTTCGTTGCATAACGGAACCACTGCTTGACCAGAAGTTCACTCAACCAACACACAATTCATGGAGGTCGTATGAAGGCATTGCTACGATGTTCCTGGATGATCGGCGTTTTGCTGGTGGGCCTGTCATCCACTTCATGGTCGCAGTCAGACCTGGAGAATATTCTCAAGCAATACGAATCGGAATCGGCCAAAGGATACATTCAGCCGATGGCGGATTTGTTCGGGGCAAATATGAATGCAGGTTTGTACCATTCGGCTGCCATTCCGCAAACCGGATTCTCGCTGCAAATCGATTTGATCGGGATGGGTTCGTCGGTTGGTGACGATCAGAAGACCTACACGCTTGATCTCCCGGCAAGCTTCACCCAGCGAACGATGAAGGCGCCGACGATCTTCGGACCGAAGTCGACCCAGGTCACCGATCCGAACGGCTTCCAATTCAAACCGTCAGATGGAATCATTGATGCAAGTCTGTTCCCGCTTGCTGTTCCCCAGTTGACGATCGGTAACATCTACGGGACACAGGCGATGGTCCGGTTCATTGCCACACCTTCGTTTAGTGATGAGAAGTTTCCGAAGACAACATTGTGGGGCGCCGGATTGCGCCACAGCATTAGCCAGTATTTGGGCGAATCAGCTCCTCTGGATATTGCCGCGGGATTCTTTTACAGCAGCTTTACCGTTGGCGATATTATTGATTTCAGCGGCCTCTCCATCGGCGCACAGGCGAGCAAAAGCTTCAGTGTACTGAATCTCTATGGCGGCCTCGCGTGGGAGAAAAGCACTATGAACCTCTCGTATAAACCCAGCGCGACGAATGCCTCCGCTGTGGATATTGATCTGGACGGGGATAATGCATTTCGATTCACGGTGGGCGCAGGGTTGAAACTTGCCGTATTCAATATTTTTGCCGACGCCAACTTCGGGTCAATCACCAACTTCTCCGGCGGTATTGGTTTCGGATTCTAA
>CAZIHJ010000088.1:0-10764 GCA_964538485.1 uncultured Chitinophagales bacterium
GGTCGCAAAAGTCGGGTATGTATGTGTGCAGTGTTCATTCTATAAAGAGCAGCCCCAATATATATTCATTTAGTGATAAAGGCAACGAACTTCGACACCACCCACACCCCGGGCTCGAGCCGTCTGTACTCGAAAAACAGAGAAACCGTCACGTCATTCAACAGCTATTGATTTCTTGAATTTGTGCTGAAGGTACTTGATGATGAGGGGAAGAATCGACAGAAAAACCACGATCGCAATAACGTATTCGATCATGTTCTCTATTCCCGGAATCGCCCGTCCGAGGAAGTAACCGAGCAACGTCATGCTCGTGATCCAGCCTATCCCTCCGAAGATATTGAACATTGCAAACCGGCGGTACTTCATTTCCGCAATCCCGGCAACGACGGGGGCGAAGGTTCTTGCAAAAGGCATAAACCGCGCGAGCACGATTGTTATACCGCCGTACTTCTCATAGAATTCCTTTGTTTTCAATAAGTGGCTTCTCTTGAAGAACCTCGACTCCGGCCTGTTGAACAAGGAATGACCGGTCCGGAGTCCGATATAATAGCCCACCGCATCACCCGTGATTGCCGCGATACACAAGAGAATATTCAGCCATGTTATGTCCAGAAACCCCTGAGAGGCAAGGAGGCCTGCCGTCACAAGCAGCGAATCTCCCGGCAGAAAGAACCCAATCAGAAGTCCTGTTTCCGCAAAAATAATTGCAAAGAGTCCTATGTATCCGCCCCACAAAACGATCTCTTCAAGTGTGGGAAGTTGGAAGTCACCGATTGACATATTGTTTCCTTAGTCCAGAATAAGTTTGAGTACAATCATGAGTAGAATTGTGCCAAGCAAGAATGCGAGAATTACAAACAAAGCCTTCTTACCCGACTGTGGTGTGTCTTGCTGCTTCGACATAATAACTCCCTCTGAATTCAAGATGAATGAGATATTGCCAGATCTTCTTCTCATGGGATGTCCCGCGTTCAACGTTACTGCAAACACGAACGGGGAACATCTGAGAAGCGAAGATACCGGAGTTAGAGGCCGGAAGAGGTGGCTTGCGAGTACACTAGGTGGAAAGGGAGGTCGGTTGAAGAAGCATAACGAGTGAAGCCAAATCTTGAAAGGCGAAAACCCCGAATCCCAACTCCAGTTTCCTTGAACGCCTCAACAGTCGTGGGGTTCCCCTCCGGGTGACTGCGAAGATTCAGCCCGGTGTTGGAATGAGACATTTGCCGTGCGACCAGGTGTTGTACGTGCGTACCGTCAGGTACGAGCTCAGAGTGTGTCCATCCGCTTGGAAGCGTTGACAATAGACTTAGAACCACTGTTGTCGCGAAGAATATATGCCGGAGTCTTGCCATCAGGAATGATCGTCGGATGAATGCCGTTTCAGCGAAACACGGATTGAATATACACCAGTCCGGTATGAAAGGCAATCCACGGCTTGCACATTAAGAAAAAACGTCTATCTTGGTTCAGGTTTTTCGTCGTACTCAATAGCCCCAAGTCTGCATGCCTCTTGATGGTAGCTTCGTACCCTTAGTCAAGCTCGATCTTATCCAGACTCTCGGGATAGGCGCCGTCCTTTATTTCCTCGGTTTGATGCTGAAACGCCGCGTCAGTTTTCTTGACCGGTTCAATATTCCGGCGGCTGTCGTAGGCGGATTGGTTTTCGTCGGCCTGGTGATGGTTGCGCGTGATCGCTTTCTCAATATCGATTGCAATACCTCCACACAGTCTCTCTTCATGCTGCTGTTCTTTACAACTGTCGGGATGAGTGCGAGTGTTCGATTACTGAAGTCCGGGGGGCTTCCGGTACTGATTTTCCTTCTCATCTCCACCGTATTCTGTTTTGCGCAGAACCTGGTTGGCATGGGTGTAGCACAGTTGACCGGCGTTCATCCACTTGTCGGGGTGATGGCGGGATCGGTAACATTGGTCGGCGGGCCGGCAACCGGACTTGCGTTTGCACCGTTGTTTGAGCAGGCGGGACTTGTTGGTGCGGATACCCTCGCGATCACCGCAGCAACATTCGGCATTGTTTCGGGGGGAATGATCGGAGGGCCTGCGGCCACATGGTTGATAGAGAAATTCCGGATTGCACCGGGGAATTCAGTCGCAACAGTGCCCGAACAACAGGAGGATGCTCCTGCTTCCGGCCTCGTCATTGATGTGGATGCTGAAGACTCATCCTTGATTACCAATATGATTATCGCAGCCGTTGCGATGGCTCTCGGCGGACTCGTGAGCATGTTCTTCGAGAATATCGGCTTTACACTCCCATCAACCATCGGGGCCATGCTGGTGGGTTCTCTTTTTCGCAACATTGACGATTCGTTTGATCGCCAGAGAATCGACCAGCGCACCATGGAATTGATCGGGAGTATTTCCCTCAACATCTTTCTCGTTGTTGTGTTGATGAACCTGAAGGTGTGGAATCTCCTCAGTATTGCATTCCCTTTGTTATTGATCCTGCTTGCGCAGGTAGTTCTGGCCCTTCTCTTTTCAATAGGTCCAATGTTCCGGATTATGGGAAGGAACTACGATGCTGCAGTGATGGCCGGAGGTTTCATTGGTTTTGTACTTGGGACGACTGCGAATGCAATGGCCAACATGAAAACCGTGGTCAACAAGTTCGGCCCTTCGCCGCAAGCATTCCTGGTGGTGCCAATGGTCGGGGCGTTCTTTATTGACTTCATCAACTCGCTTATCATCACTTGGATTCTCAACTGGGCAAGGTGATCTCCATGCTGAATCAACTCTTCCAACGAAAGAACCTCGACAGGATCGCCAGCGATGCGGGATTAAATGAAGGGAAGGGACTGAAGAGGACAATCGGGGCAATTGACCTGATGGCGCTTGGAGTCGGGGCGATTATCGGGACAGGGATTTTTGCCGTCATTGGTACCGCGGCTGCGGGCGGAGCGGGTCACCTGGGCGCCGGACCGGCTGTTACGCTATCATTCATCCTTACCGCAGTTGCCTGTGCGTTTTGCGCGCTGTGCTATGCCGAGTTTGCCTCACTTGTTCCGATCTCGGGAAGCGCGTACACGTATTCGTATGCAACGCTCGGTGAATTGGTCGCGTGGATTATCGGATGGGATTTGATTATCGAATACGCTGTCGGAAATGTCGCCGTGGCAATTTCCTGGGCTGCCTATTTCCATCAACTCTTCGAAGGGTTCGGGGTTCACATCCCTGCCTGGATCTCGGTGGACTATCGTTCAGCGGCACAGGCGGCGGATGCTGTTCAGGCGAGGGGAATAACACCAGCGCTTGAGTTGCCGTATGAAGCGTGGATGAACCACCCGACGGTGTTCGGCGTACCCGTGATTATCAACCTGCTTGCCGCGGCGATCGTCTTGCTTATTACATGGCTGCTCGTGATCGGAATAAAGGAATCGATACGTGCCAACAACGCCATGGTTATCATCAAGGTGGGGATACTCCTGTTTTTTATTGCCGTCGGCGCCTTTTACGTCAAGCCGGAGAACTGGTCACCCTTCATGCCGAACGGATTTGCCGGCGTGTGGACAGGCGCGAGTCTGATCTTCTTCGCGTTCATTGGTTTCGATGCTGTGTCAACGGCGGCGGAGGAATGCAAGAACCCGGGGCGTGATATTCCGATCGGCATTATCGGGTCGTTAGTAGTCTGTACGGTGGTATATGTGGCGACAGCTACGGTTCTCACCGGTATGGAGCGCTCGGATCAACTTGGTGTGGCCGACCCGCTTGCATACGTCTTTGCCAACATCGGTCTTGATTGGGCAGCGGGGATTATTGCATTCGGTGCAGTGGTGTCGATGACGGCCGTGTTGCTGGTGTTTCAACTCGGCCAGCCACGCATCTTTTTCTCGATGTCGCGTGACGGGTTGCTCCCCAAGTACTTCGCACGGGTTCACCCAAAGTACCGCACCCCCCACATCACTACTATCTGGACGGGTATTGTTGTTGCCGGCCTTTCCGCCGTGGCCAATATCAATGAGATCGTCGAGTTAACCAACATTGGAACGCTCTTCGCTTTCGTTCTTGTCTGCGTCGGCATTATCATTCTCCGGGTGACCGACCCGGACCGACCACGGGTGTTCCGGACGCCGTGGGTTCCCGTGGTTCCGCTTCTCGGTGCAGGCATGTGTGTGTACCTCATGCTCGGCCTCCCGGCAGTGACATGGGTTCGTTTTGGTATCTGGCTTCTCATCGGCCTTGCGTTGTATTTTGTGTATGGTTACTGGAACAGCAAGCTGCGCAAGAAAGCATAGGCGATTCCGATCATCTTGATCCTTCTTCCTGACCGAAGTACCTTCGGGTTGTTATGAACGCCCATCCAACTCGTGCGACAGATCCGCTGGCTCAACCCATCCAGTTCCTGAAAGGAATCGGTCCAAGGAAGTCCGCCGCCCTCGCCAAGCTTGGCATCCTGACGGTGCGCGACTTGTTGTTCTATGTTCCCCGCCGCTATCTTGACCGAACCACCATAAGCACCGTGGCCCAACTCAGGGCAGAGTCAGTGAAACTCCCGACCGGGGCGCCTTCCTCTGATGCTGACGTGAGAAAGGACATTACCGTAACAGGAGAAGTGAAGTCGTTTCGTGTTGTGGGAGGCGGAAGGAGGTCGCGCTTTGTGCTCATCCTTGCCGATGCGACCGGATCCCTACAGTGTGTCTGGTTTGGAGGGGTTCAGTATTGGAAGAAGGCGTTTGTCATTGGAGAAATACTTGCCGTGTCGGGTCAGCCGACATTCTTTGGCGGGGTTCTGCAATTCGTTCATCCGGCAATTGACAGACTGCGAGGCCCTTCCCATGACACCGAAGAAGACACGGAGACGGCGCCGGTGGATTGGAGTGCCACACTTAACACGGGCGGGTTCGTTCCATTATATCCTTCAGGGCAGGAACTGGAGCGTATCGGGCTTGATAGTGCCGGCTTCCGGCGGGCCATGTCTTCAGCTCTGAAGGTTGCGGGGGATTCGATCCGGGAGAGTCTGCCTGCGTCGATCATTGAGTCTCATCGCCTTTCGCCTCTTGGTGCAGCCCTGCGTTCCGTCCATTTCCCACGCACTCAGGAAGAACTCGACTCATCAATCCGCCGCCTGAAATATGAGGAATTGTTCTTCTTCCAACTTAAACTCGCGCTTAAGCGGCGGGCAATGCAGGAAGAACAGGGAGTTTCGTTTGTTGTGGAAAGCAAACTTGCGCGGCAACTGGTGGACTCCCTTCCTTTCAAACTCACGAAGGCGCAGATTCGGGTCATCAAGGAGATCACCGCAGACATGAAGTCGCCCCGACCACTCAACCGATTACTCCAGGGAGATGTTGGAAGCGGGAAGACCATCGTGGCTCTTATCTGTATCCTGATTGCGGTTGACAGCGGCTTCCAGGCGGTGTTCATGGCTCCGACCGAGATTCTTGCCGAGCAGCATTTCCGAACTCTCTCCGGCCTCTTGAAGGACATTCCTGTTAACCTCCGGTTGATGATAGGGGGACAGAAGACCCGCTTACGTAAGGATGTTCTCGAAGACATCAGCCGGGGTTCGGCCAATATCGTTGTCGGCACGCATGCTTTATTTGAGAAGAAGGTGGAGTTCGGCAATCTCGGGTTTGTGGTGATCGACGAGCAGCATCGGTTTGGCGTGATGCAACGGGCGGAACTGCGCCAGAAGGGGAACAATCCCGACGTGTTAGTCATGACCGCTACGCCAATCCCCCGGACGCTCTCACTGACGGTGTTCGGCGACCTCGACGTATCGGTGATTGACGAGCTGCCCAGGGAAAGAAAGCCCATCAAGACGTTGCTCAGATCTGATTCCGATCAAGAAAAAGTATTCGAATTTGTGCGGGGTCAGATCCGGGAAGGGAGACAGGCGTATTTCGTCTATCCACTTATAGAAGAGTCGGAGAAGTTGGACCTGAAGGCAGCCACGGAACATTACGAGCACCTGCAGAAGCATGTCTTTCCCGATCTCCGGCTTGGGTTGATCCATGGCCGCCTGGCGAGCGAGGAGAAGGATGGTATCATGAAGGCGTTCAAAGACCGGCAGTTGGATATCCTCGTCGCCACAACTGTGATCGAGGTCGGTATTGACGTCCCGAATGCGTCGGTTATGGTGATCGAGAACGCAGAGCGGTTCGGTCTTGCCCAGCTCCATCAGTTGCGTGGAAGGGTGGGGAGAGGTGTCGAGCAATCGTACTGTATTCTGATGGCGCCGAAATGGCTTGTCGGGCGTGCTGAACGTAAAGTACTTACCGATCCGGCAGAAATGCGTTCTCTTGATCCCAAAGACCTTGCTGCGGTACGACTTGCAACCATCGCAGGGACGACTGATGGCTTCAGGATTGCCGAAGTGGACCTGCAAATACGCGGGCCGGGGGACTTCTTCGGCACGCGACAGAGCGGTGTGCCGGAGTTTCGCGTTGCCAACATCCTCTTTGACGGTGTTGTACTCGAAGCCGCACGCAAAGACGCGTTCGAGCTCGTTGCTCATGACCCGCGCCTCACACTTCCGGCGCATCGTGTACTCTCAGAGCACATCCAGACCTTTCACCGGGAGACGATGTCGTTGCTCGAAGTGGGATGACGTCACGTTGTTCACTCACGTTCACCTCGCGCGAGGTGACACGCGATGGCGCGTGATGGTCGCGTCTCAACTTTTCGCGCGCAATTTGCATTTTTTTCTTGACAAGCAAAGCAAAAAGATTATATTAGCACACAAGTTCGTTGTATGTTCAACTGCTTGGAGAGGTTCTGGATAAGTCAACAACAACGCTTCCGCAATTTCCGATGACGATCGCACTCGTCTACAACGTCAAAGCGGAAGCCACACCTCAAGCACCTCTCACTGCCGGCCAAGATCAGAACTCCACAACTCTCCAACGCAACACTCCTTCCATCGGCCATCGCACTACGGGATTAGTCGCACAACCACCTGTCGTTGATCGAACAAAGAACGATATGTATGCTGAGTGGGATACGATGGATACCGTCAATGCCGTGAAGGATGCTCTTGAAGAGAAACACAATGTTGTACTAATAGAGGCGAACGAGTCTGCCATCCAGAAATTTATTGAAATCCGCCCCGATTTCGCATTTAACATGTCCGAGGGACTATACGGGGTTTCCCGCGAAGCGCAGATTCCCGCTGTGCTGGAAATGCTTCAGATTCCCTACCTCGGCTCCGATCCATTGACACTCGCCGTGTGTCTTGATAAATCAAGAGCCAAAGAAATTCTTTCTTATTATAAGATCCCCAACGCTTCGTTCTCGGTGATTCACTCCATGGATGAGTTTGAGGATATACGTGTGAAGTTTCCCTTGATGGTGAAACCGTTACACGAGGGATCAAGTAAAGGGATATACAATTCGTGTGTGGTAAAGAATGCGGAAGAGCTGGAGAAGGAGGTGGGACACATTCTCACCGTTTACCGTCAGCCGGCTCTTGTCGAAGAATTCCTCCCCGGTCGTGAGTTCACGGTTGCCATCCTCGGCAATGGTGACCAGGCCCGGACCTTGCCTATTGTTGAGATCAAGTTTGACGCGCTCCCTGCCGGCATGAATCCGATCTACTCCTACGAAGCAAAGTGGGTCTGGGATCAGTCGGATAATCCCCTGAATATCTTTGAATGTCCAGCCGCCATCCCCCCATCAATGGGGCAGAAGATCGAAACGGTCTGCCTCCGCGCATACCGGGCGCTCAATTGCCGGGACTGGGCCAGGATCGATATCCGGTTGGATGCCAACGGGACGCCGAACATCATTGAGATCAACCCGCTGCCCGGCATACTGCCGCGGCCGGAGGACAACTCGTGTTTCCCGAAAGCTGCGCGCGCGGCCGGGATGAACTATAATCAGCTCATCAACACCGTGCTTGATCATGCGCTGGCTCGAACAGGGTTGACTGCCGGTGTCGTTGATCGCCGGGTTGCAGAAGTTGTTTGACATAGGTAAGTCCTTCCACCATTAACAGGGTCTTCATGGCCAAAAAGTTACGAGTTGCCATCCTCTATAACCAGCCAGTAGTTGGTACAGAAGAGGAGAGGAAGTACGTTACCGAGAACGGTCAGCTTCAATCAGCGTCGGCGGCAAGCAATGGCAAAGCCGGTGGCCCCGTCGCAATCGGAGTTAATAAGAACGGTCAACCCTCCGTGGACCTCTCCGAAATCGGTGTGATGGAAGAAATGGAAGACATCAAGGCGGCACTGAGCTCTCTCGGGTATCGTCCTTCCATTTTGAATGTGGACAGCGATATTTTCCGGCTGATTGATTATCTCAAGAGTGAGCGTCCCGACATTATCTTTAATCTTGTGGAATGTGTCGAGAACGAGGCCCTTCAGGAGATGAATGTCGCCGGGATCTATGAGTTGCTGAAGATCCCGTACACCGGTGCTCCGGCGCTGACCCTTGGCATCGCCTTGAACAAGCCGCGCGTGAAAGAAATCCTCACCTACCATGGCATCAAGACGCCGAAGTTTCAGGTCTTCACGGTCACGGATAAGATTCTTGCACGGGAAGACATGAAGTATCCCATGATCGTCAAGCCCTCTCATGAAGATGCAAGTGTCGGGATCAGCGACAAGTCGGTGGTGTACAACATCGGCGAGCTGCGCAAACGTGTGAGGTTTATCCACCAGGAATTTGAGCAGCCCGCGCTCGTGGAGGAATACATTGAAGGACGCGAACTCAACGTGGCCATCATCGGGAACAAGAAGCCAATCGCTTTGCCCATTTCAGAGATTGATTTTTCCGGCCTCACTCCGGATATGCACAAAATTGTCAGCTATGAAGCCAAATGGATGCATGGTACGGTCGCATACGAGGGAACCCGCGGCGTCTGTCCGGCAGATATCCCCGCATCCCTCGAAGCACGAATGAAGGAAATAGCCATCCGCTGTTACCGGATTATCGGGTGTCGCGACTATGCTCGTGTGGACTTCCGCCTTACCAAGGATGGCACGCCGTACGTGCTCGAAGTAAACCCGAACCCGGATATCTCCGACGACGCAGGGTTTGCCCGGTCTGCCAAGGCGTACGGGCTCGGCTTTCCGCAGATTGTCGGTAAGATCGTCGAATACGCAGCCGAGCGATGTCAGTAGCAACCCTTCACGGTCCCGCATTGCAGTTGAATGAATTGCCCGCTACGGCAGTAATCCGTCCATTACAGCATTCCGATAGAGAGGCCCTCCGCACTCTTCTTATAGAAACAGATGTCTTTACGGAAGATGAGGTGGGCATAGCACTTGAATTGATTGATGCAGTGCTTGACAGGGTTGACCAAAAGGACTACATCATCCATGTCTATGAAAATGGAGGAGATGTCCTCGGTTATTATTGCATCGGTCCGACACCGGCAACTACAGGGACATTCGATCTCTACTGGATAGCAGTGAAGCCCGATGTGCATGGCACGGGTGTTGGCGGAGCGCTCAACGCACACGCCGAAAGGATTATACGGTCGATGAACGGCCGGCTTGTGATTGCGGAGACCTCTTCGCAGCCCAAGTATGACAAGACAAGAAAGTTCTATATCACCAACGGGTACTCCGAACTCTCCCGTATCAAGGACTATTACAAAATCGGAGACGATCTCGTCGTTTACGGGAAATACCTCACATAGCGGAACGGAGGAGCACAGGTACCATGGAACTCTGGCAGGAAATGTTACGACAGAGTGTGGACAGCGGGAAGGATCTTGTGGAGCGGTTTGGGTTTGAATCAGAACTTGCGGACAGATTGAACAAGCTGTTCCACATCCGCATCAACCCGTACTATCTCAGTCTCATCAGGTATCCGGGCGATCCGATCTGGTTGCAGTGCATTCCGGACGGCAAGGAACTTGAGGAAGACGGCTTTCCCGAGGACCCGCTTGCGGAAGATGCGCACAGCCCTGTGCCGAGCATTGTCCACCGATACCCGGATCGCGTGCTATTCCTGACGACGAGCCAGTGCTCAATGTATTGCCGGTTCTGCACGCGGAAACGGAAGGTGGGAGACTCCACCAAGATCAACATGAAGTTCATTCAGGATGGGATCGATTACATCGCTGCGCATCCGGAGGTGCGGGATATTATTCTTTCTGGCGGCGACCCGCTGATGCTCACGGACTTTATGTTGGAGAGGATCGTTTCCGGCCTGCGTGCCATTCCGCATGTGGAGATTATCCGACTTGGCACCAAGATGCCTTGTGTGCTTCCCCAGCGCGTAACGCCCAAACTCTGCAAGATGTTGAGGAAGTATCACCCGATCTATGTGAACACGCACTTCAACCACCCATGGGAATGCACACCCGAGGCCAAACGCGCCTGCGAAATGCTTGCCGACGCAGGTATACCTGTCGGCAACCAGGCGGTATTGATGAAGGGTGTGAATGACAATCCGGACGTGATGCTGGAACTAATGCGCAAGCTCCTGACAATGCGCGTCCGTCCGTATTATCTCTACCAGGCTGATATTACCAAGGGTGCCAACCACTTCCGTACGCCTGTTAGTGTCGGACTTGATATCATGGACAAGTTGCGTGGCCACACTTCCGGACTTGCCATTCCGCAGTTTGTGATTGATGCGCCCGGTGGTGGCGGGAAGATCCCGTTGTTACCGCAATACGTTCTCGGTCGCAATGGCAACCAGATCATTCTGCGCAACTACAAGTATGATATCTATACCTATCCGGACGTGGAAGAAGAGCCCAAGCCCGTCACGCCGATGGTGGAGAAGAAGTTCACCCGGAAGAAGTCCCGGCCCAAGAAGGTGTACGAGCCGGATAAAGAACAGGTATAGTCTCTT
>CAZIHJ010000088.1:10864-12540 GCA_964538485.1 uncultured Chitinophagales bacterium
GCAGGCTTGAAGCGAAACTGGAGGCCGGATCGCTGATCCGACTACAAGATCAAACAATATAGCTGCCTTTCCGTTGTGTAAGAAGGGTCGGTGGAGTCAACGGTCATGCTTGATGTTACTTCATGAGTGATATTCAATTGCCCGATTCCGGTTGGAATCATTGAAAGAATGGCGCGGTTCTTGTCCTTTGTTAAATCGGCGAGGGTGCCGATCACAGTGGTGACAAGCCAGGAAGACAGCCAACATGATGGAATTGTCGCAGAACGGGATGGTTAGTCGTTACAATACAGCAACACGGATGGCTCACCAAATTCTCATCCAACAGGCACAGGTTGATCGGCAGACCATTGGGGAAGCAATGGCGCTACGCAGGACAGATCGCTACCTGTCGACGAAAAGCGCCCCCGAATTCGTTTATGACACAGAACGGATGATCGAAGAGACCATTACCCCTCAAACGATCCCATTATGGTTTCGTCTGTTATGTTTGAGTGCGGGCATAGGTGTCATCACCGGCCTGTTCATCATTGTCGCCATATTCATAGCGGGGCTGAGCAGGCCGATTCTTTAACGAATCCGATTCGCACGACCGGTAATCTTCGTCATATCGGACCGCTGAACCATCCGTTGATGGGAATGCTCCATTTTTCTTAAAGAAAATGGAAGAAGAGCCCTTGTGGTTCCGTTTTCCCATTGCCAGCAACAACACTCGAGATCATCCGTATGGTGAGAGAAATCCCGATGAGCCCCTGGTGGCGAGTCGTCGACATTTACAACGGAATGCTTGCCATGTCCAAATCACTTTTTCTCGCAGTTTGCGTTACAGTTGCTTATATCTCGCAATCTCTGGCGCAACCCAACCCGGCGCTTCAGGATTCAACCCTCAACAACCTCGTTCACCCGCAGGGGTATCTGACGTCCGTCATTGGCGAGCTTGGCGGAGTCAAGAAATCAGGTAGCGGCAAACAGAGCATGATACTCGTTCCGGGACTCGGGTTTGGGAGCGAGGTGTTTGATGGTCTGGTAGAGAAGTACGCGAGTCAATACAGCATTTACGCCGTCACGCCTGCAGGGTTCGGAGGTACTCCGGCCCCGCCCATGCCCGACAGCGGAACAAGTTATTCCCAACTCACGTGGACAAACGGCATCGTAGCCGGAATACTCAACCTGATCAACAAGGAAAAGTTGGACAAGCCGATTGTCGTTGTGCATTTTGTGACGGGAACTCAGGTGGCGCTGAATCTCGCATTGAATCATTCCGGGAAGATTGGCAAGATGATTATCGTTGGCGGGTCGCCATATCGCTACTATGCGAGCCAAGTGGATGGACAATGGTTATGGACGCAGGAGATGAAATACACCCCGGAAAAACGAGCAAGGGTTGTTGATGCGTTTTGGGCCCCACGGTGGTTCAAGACGGTAACAAAGAAAACATGGGATGCGAATATGTGGACTGCCGATGACTATTGTAAAGACTCGACGCAGGGGAGTCGCTTCTTCCAAGAATCGGCAGATGTGCCTTTGCAGGTGATGATCAGGTACTTGATTGAGTGGATGGCACACGATGTGTCGCCGCGGTACAAGGAGTTGAAAGTTCCAACGTTGGTTCTGATGCCAGATTTCAAGGGTATCCTGCCTGTCGATTCCGCAGATGATACTACGTCAGCAAACCCCGC
>CAZIHJ010000089.1:0-4552 GCA_964538485.1 uncultured Chitinophagales bacterium
TCCGATTCCATCTTCTCGATATTGGTCAAGCGCTTCACGCTCTTGCGAATGGTTGTGAAGTTGGTCAGCGTGCCGCCGAGCCAGCGTTCACTGACATAGAATTGCTGCGCGCGGACGGCTTCTTCGCGAATCATTTCCTTTGCCTGTTTTTTGGTTCCGACAAAAAGGATACGCTTGCCTTCCGCGACAAGGCTGGAAACAGCATTGCATGCTTCATCGAGAAGGGCTTGTGATTTCTTGAGGTCAATAACGTGAATCCCATTGCGCTCCATAAAAATATAGGGGCGCATTTTCGGATTCCAACGGCGGGTAAGGTGACCAAAGTGGCACCCCGCTGCCAATAGCTCAGCGACTTCGACACGCGGCATAACGATGTTTCCTTATGTTGAGTTGAACGTCTACCTTTTTCATCTCCATCCGGAATGACCCCACTCTGCGGGATCACACTCCCGGATGAATCCAAAGGTATGTTTGATTGTAACGATTAACGCTTCGAGAACTGGAATCTCTTGCGCGCTTTTTTCTGTCCGTACTTCTTGCGTTCCACCATGCGGGGATCACGGGTGAGCATTCCGGCAGACCGGAGTGCCACGCGGTTGTCATCGCTCACCTCGACAAGCGCCCGAGCAATGCTCAGTCTAATAGCGCCGGCCTGGCCGGTAGACCCTCCGCCTTCCACATTAATCCGTGCATCAAATTTTCCAATCGTTTGAGTGATTTCAAACGGCTTTACAATCTCAGATCGCAGTGTTTCAATAGCAAAGTATTGGTCAAGCGGCTTCTTGTTGACAGTGATCTTGCCGGAGCCGGCCGCAAGGATCACCCTTGCGACTGAAGTCTTACGACGACCAATAGCGAGTGTGTTATGTTGCTGCATAATGACTCAAGCTCCTTAGTTGGCTGAAGTAAGGGGAACTGGTTTTTGCGCTGCGTGCGGATGTTCTGCCCCACCATACACTTTCAGCTTCTTGATAATTTGACGACCCAATCGATTGTGTGGCAGCATTCCCTTGATCGCGTGTTCAAATACTTTTTCGGGGTGCTTTCTCACCAAGTCCTGGAACTTTGTAAATGTCGCACCACCCGGGTAGCCCGTATAGCTGAAGTACTCTTTCAGCTCGGTCCTTTTTCCAGTGAGCTTGACTTTGCCCGCGTTAATAACAACGACAAAATCGCCGAGGTCAGCGTTTGGTGTAAACTCAGGCTTGTGTTTTCCCCTGAGCAATGTTGCGACTTTGGTGGCAACACGACCAAGCGTCTTGCCGTCCGCATCAACAAGGTGCCATTTTTGCTCCGTATCAGCCGTTTTAAAGAAACGGGTTGACTTTTCCACTGGTGCTCCTAAAGGTAGATGAAATACTGTGGGTCAAGAAGTTGATAAATATACGAGTTTCGGGAAAGAGAGTCAACGATTTCAGATTTGATGCTCTGCGTGGTATGAACTACGAACCAGCGGACCTGATTCCACGTGTCGAAAGCCCTTTTCCAACCCTCTGGCCTTGAACATTACAAACTCCGCCGGGGAAACAAAACGGGTTACGGGCAGGTGTTGCTTCGTCGGTTGCAGGTACTGCCCAAGAGTGAGTATGTCGCAACCAACTCCGTTCAGGTCATCCATAACGCGAAGAACTTCATCATTCGACTCACCGAGCCCGAGCATCAATCCGCTCTTGGTCACCATACCCTTGTGCTTCGCCTTCTCCAACAACTCAAGCGTGCGCGCATACTTCGCCTGAGGCCGGACGATGTGATACAGGCGCGGCACAGTTTCTGTATTGTGGTTGAGGATGTCCGGCTTTGCCTCCACAACAATGTCAAGTGCCCACTCGACACCTCTGAAATCCGGAATCAGTACTTCGATCTTGACTCCGGGATTGACAATACGCGCCTGGCGGATTGTCTCGGCAAAAACCGCAGCGCCGCCATCAGCAAGTTCATCGCGATTCACGGAAGTGATGACAGCATGCCGAACTCCCATAATCCGAATCGCATCAGCGACTCTGTAGGGCTCTTCAAGATCAAGTCCAACGGGTTTGCCTGTCTTGACTGCACAAAAGCCACACGACCGCGTACACACGTCACCGAGAATCATGAATGTGGCGGTACCGGCGTTCCAACACTCTGCCATATTGGGGCAACGTGCCTCTTCGCACACGGTATGCAGCTTGTGCTCACTGATGAGGTTCTTTAATCGCGCAAAATTCTCGCCGGAAGGAATCTTCACCTTCAGCCATTCAGGCCGCTGAGGTCGCGGAGCAATCTCGTCCGCCGCTATTTCCTGGATGATAAACTCCATGCTCAAAACTTCATGCTCGTGTCAAAGTTCTGCAAATTCTGGACGACTTCTTCAAGGAACATACCGCCCAATGCACCATCAACAAGTCGATGGTCGAATGACATCGTGAAATAGGCAAGAGAGCGAATCGCAATTGCGTCATCCACAACTGCGACACGTTTCTTGATTGCTCCCGTTCCGAGAATCGCCACCTGCGGCTGGTTGATAATCGGTGTTCCGATCATTGTGCCGAAGACACCGTAGTTGGAGATCGTGAACGTTCCGCCCTGAATATCGTCAGGTGTGAGTTTCTTGTTGCGTGTGCGGGCAGCAAGATCATTCACTGCACGCGCAAGTCCGAGGAAGTTTTTCTCTTCCGCATGCTTGATGACTGGAACAATCAATCCGTTATCCGATGCGACGGCGATTCCAAGGTTGATAAAGTTCTTTTTGATGATTTTATCGCCCTCGATAGAGCTGTTGACGAGCGGATACTTTTTCAAGGCCCTCACCACGGCTTCTACAATGTATGGAGTGAACGTCAGCTTAAAGCCCTCCTTCTTCTCGAAGTCGGCGGCATTCGCGGCTCTGTGCTTGACCACCGTCGTCATATCCACTTCGTGGATGGCAGCCACATGAGGCGAAGTCTGCACGCTCTTGATCATGTGTTCTGCCATCTTCTGGAGAACATTGCTCATCTGCAAAATATCATGTGCCGGCGCCGGATATTTGGCACGCAACTCAGGCACTTCAACAGGCTTGGCAACAATCCCGATCGGAGTGGCGGCCTTTGGCGCCGGTGCACCAGGCGAGGCTACTGGAGCGGCAACCGGCGCTGGAGCCGCAACGGTTCCGCTCTTTTTGGCTTCGATGTACGCGAGAATGTCTTTCTTCGAAACCCTGCCTCCTTCACCTGTACCGGGCACCATTTCCAATTCACTCATTGAAACGCCCTCGGTCCGAGCGATGTTGAGTACGAGAGGAGAGTAAAAACGTCCCGGTGCGGGCGCGGCCAGAGGCTGCACTACCGGTGCGGTCGATGTTGGTACCGGGGCGACAGCGGGTGCAACCGAGGCTTTGGGTGCCTCGGCCGCGGGGGCGGTTGCTTTGGGAGTCTCCGTTGCAACAGCTCCTCCCTCGGTTTCAAGATACGCTATCACCGTGCGGACAGGAACGGTCTTTTGCTCTTCGACAACAATTTCAGCAAGAACCCCGGATGCCGGAGATGGAATCTCGGAATCCACCTTGTCCGTGCTGATCTCCAGCATGGTTTCGTCCTTCTTGACCTTATCTCCCACCTTCTTGTGCCACTTGACGATTGTCCCCTCGGCGATACTCTCGCCCATCTGCGGCATTACCACTTCTACTCGCGCCATAATCTGTCCTTAAATAAGATGTTCAGAAATTACTCAGCTCACGAAGAGCTTTAATAATCTTTTCAGTATTGGGAAGGAAGTACTCCTCCAATGTCGGCGCAAACGGCACCGGTGTATCAATTGCAGCAACACGCTTGATCGGGGCATCAAGCGATTGAAATGCCTTCTCCGATATCAACGCTGCGATCTCTCCGCCGATTCCACCCGTGAGTGTGTCTTCATGTACGATTAACACTTTGCCTGTCTCTCTTGCGGCCTTCAGGATCAATTCTGTATCGAGGGGCTGAAGAGTTCGCAGATCCACCACCATGGTTTCGATGCCATCTTCCTTCGCCAGAATATCCGCCGCCTCAAGCGAGTTATGCACCATCGATCCATAGGTGATGATAACAACATCGCTACCGTTGCGCTTCACATCTCCTTTACCGATCTCGACGATGTAGTCGTCTTCGGGCACATCACCTTTAATCCGCCGGTAAAGATACTTGTATTCAAAGAAGAGTACCGGGTTGTTATCACGAACCGCCGCCTTCATCAATCCCTTTGCATCGCGGGGAGTCGAAGGAGCGACAAGCTTAAGTCCGGGAACGTGAAAGAACCATGCTTCGGTACTTGCAGAATGATACGGCCCACCGTGAATGTTGCCACCAGTTGGCAGTCTGACCACCATCGGCACAGGAAGATGCCAACGGTAATGCGTCTTGGCGCTGTTGACCACAAGCTGATTGAAACCACATGTTACGAAGTCGGCAAATTGCATTTCGGCAATCGGACGCATCCCCACCACGGCAGCACCCGTTGCTGCTCCGATAATTGCGGCTTCAGAAAGCGTCGCGTCAATGACACGATCCTCACCAAAGTGCTGCTGGAACCCCTTCGTTGCCTTGAACGCACCGCCGTA